>CAITQY010000102.1 GCA_903894655.1 uncultured Gemmatimonadota bacterium | reverse complement strand
TTCAACGGCGCTCGATAATGCGGTGAAGGCGGCGATCGACAGCGGCGTCACCTTTGTGGTGGCCGGCGGGAACAGCCGCCTTCCCGCCTGCTGGTACTCCCCGGCGCGGGTGTCCGGCGCGATCACGGTGGGGGCGACCGCGAAAACGGATAGCGTCGCATCATACTCCAATTACGGCAGCTGCCTCGATCTGTTCGCGCCCGGGTCAGGCATCACCTCGTCGTGGATAACTAGCACCACCAGCACGAACACGATCAGCGGCACCTCGATGGCGTCGCCGCACGTGGCCGGTGTCGCAGCGCTGTATTTGCAGGGCAACCGCGCCTCGACGCCGAAGCAGGTGCGCGACGCGATCGTGGCGAATGCCTCAACGCCGAGAACCTTGAAGAACTCGCTTGGCTCACCCGCAAAGTTGCTCTTTTCGAACTACTAAAGGCGACGGGCTGACGCCGACGATCGGCGCGTCCATGACGCCGGTCGTGCGTGGCCGCTTGCACCTCCTGCTGCTCGCACTGGTGGCGGTTGCCGGATGCACGGACATCCAGCTCGGCGCGGCCAACCTGATCGAGACCGTCGCGGTCCCCCGTACGGAAGTCGCCTACGGCGACGGTCCTCGGCAGCGCATGGACGTCTACCGTGCGCTCGACAGCGCGGGGGCGCCGCTGTTGGCGCCGGCGCCGGTGGTGATTTTCGTGCACGGCGGGAGCTGGCAGAGCGGCAGCAAGGACGACTACGCGTGGGTGGGGAAAGCACTGGCCCAGATGGGATTCGTGGCCGTGCTCCCCAACTACGGGCTCATGCCCGACACGCGCTTTCCCGCCTTTGTGGACGACGTCGCGCGGGCGGCGGCCCAGGTGAAGGCGCGCGCGGCCGAGTGGGGCGGGGACACCGCGCGGGTGGTGCTGATGGGGCACAGTGCGGGGGCACAACTGGCGGCGTTGGTCGCCTACGACCCCCGGTATCTGGCGAAGCAGGGGACCACGCCGGACATCCTGGGCGGTTTCGTGGGGCTGTCGGGTCCCTATGACTTCATCTTCGATACCGAGCTGCTCCAACGCACCTTTGCCGGCCCCAAGGAGCGGGAGTACGATGCGCTCCCCGTGCACTTCGTGACCCCGCGGTCGCTGCGCACACTCCTGGTGATGGGCGAGGACGATGAGACGGTGAATCCCAGGAACACCCGATCGCTGGCGGCGACGCTGCGCAAGGCGCACGTGCCGGTGGAGGAGATGTGGGTCCCGGGTACGCACGGCGTGAGCGTCGGGGCGTTTGCGCGGATCACTCGCGGCAACAGCGAGATCGTGCGGCGGATTGTTCGGTTCGTGCGTGCCACGCCGGCCGTGACGCGCGCGCGATGAGCGCGCGATGAGCGCCGCCCAGCGGACGATCGTCATTCGACCGGCGACCGAGGCCGACTGGCCATCGGTGTGGTCGATTCTCTCCTCGGTGGTCGCCGCCGGATGCACCTACACCCTCGAGCCCGAGCTGTCGGAGTCCAACGCGAAGGCGTACTGGATGGGGCCAGGACTCTCGGTGTATGTGGCCGAAAATGACGGGGAGATCGTCGGCACCTACACGCTGAAGGCGAATCAACGTGGACTCGGCTCTCACGTTGCGAATGCGGGCTTCATGGTCCGCCCCGGGCTCGATGGTCGGGGCATCGGTTTCCAGCTCGGAGAGCACAGTTTGGTGCAGGCGCGCGCTGCCGGGTTTCAGGCGATGCAGTTCAATGCGGTCGTGAGCACCAATCACCGCGCCATCGCGCTCTGGCAGCGATTGGGCTTCGCCATCGTCGGTACGGTCCCCAAGGCGTTCCGCCATCGGCAGCTCGGCTTGGTCGACCTGCACATCATGCACCGATTCCTGTAGGGCGCACTCGCGTGGCGGGTCGCGTGGCGGGTCGCTGCGCGCCCATTGGTGCCGGTCGACTATGGAACGATGCGGACCACGACGTCGCCAGCGGGCATCGTGCAGTACCACGCGCGTTCCACCGTGACCGACTCCACGGGATAGAGCAACGCGCCCTGCGCGAGGAGGTCACCCAGCCGCACTTCCACTTCCACATGGGGGTCCGGTAGCCCGCCGCCGCTGGCGTCGAGGCGGAGCGTGCGCAGCTCCATGGTCTCCTGCCAATTGGGGCGCGCGCTTTCGGCGAACGCGAGACCGGCGCCCATGGATTCGGCCTGCACCAGATGGCCCGCTCCATAGATATCGATCACGGACTCGCTGGGAGCGGCATTCGCGCGGACGCGGAACTGGCCCGGTGTGTCGGTGGGATGGAGTGCGCTGAACAGGGCTTCCCGAAAGAGCTGCGTGTCAGGCGTGAAGCCATGGGTGGCGAGCAATTGGTCGAGAACCGCGCGGGTATCCGGTGAGGTAGGCACGAAGAGATCTGGTGGGGAGGAGACAGAAGACGCGTCACGCCAACGTGGTGAAAGGTAGTGACAGCAAGGACGTGCGGCTGCGGGTGAAACAGGGTAAGCTGGGAAGATGAGGGGTCGCGATCACACCGCACTTGGATCCGTTAGGAGGAGCACGCAATGAGTACGCTTCAGCTTGGGCTCGAGCGGGAAGGGCCCGTGGTGGTGGTGGTCTTGGCCGGCCAGATGGATGGGACGACCGCCACGCGCTTTACCGCATTCCTCGACGAGCAGCTCACCGACGATGATCGTTGCGTGGTGCTCGATGCCTCGGGTCTCACCTTCCTGAGCAGCGCGGGATTGCGAGAGCTGATGCTCTTGCTCCGGCGTCTCGCCAGGCATCAGGCCAAGCCAGCCATCTTCGGCATGGCCCCGCCGGTCGCGTTGTCGCTGGGGATTTCCGGATTCGAGTCGCTGCTGATCCGCGCCCACGACCGCGCATCCGCCGTGCACGCGGTCACCCCGATCGCGCCGGAGAAGCCGGGGCTCCTCTCCCGGATCTTCGGCGGCGGCGCCCCGTCGTGACGCGCTCGGCGCGCATCCTCGCCGCGGCCACGTGGCGTCTCTCCTCACACAGACACGTATGCACATCGGACTTATCGGCGGCATCGGTCCCGCAGCGACCGATTTTTACTATCGACGGCTGATCACCTCGTTTACGAGTCGCCGCGTGCCGCTGGAACTCACCATCGTGCACGCCGATGCGCCGACGTTGCTGCAGCATCTTGCCACCAATGACCGGGCCAGCCAAGTCGCGATCTATCAGCGCTTGACCCAACGCTTGGTGGCGGCCGGCGCGGACTGCGTGGTCATCACCTCGATTGCCGGACACTTTTGCATCGCGGAGTTCGAAGCGGTGTCGCCGCTGCCCGTGGTCAATATGCTTGCCGCCGTGAACCGCGTCGTGCAGGCGCGCGGGCTATCGCGTATCGGCATTCTCGGCACGCGCACGGTGATGGCCTCACGGTTCTATGGCAGTGTGCCGCAGGCGGAGATCATCCCGCCGGACGATGCCGAACTTCACCTCGTGCACGAGGCCTACGTCACCATGGCGGCGTCGGGTATTGTCACGCCGGCGCAGCGCGCGGTCTTCGACGCGGCGGCACAACGCCTGATGACGGATGCGCACACCGACGCCATCATGCTCGGCGGCACGGATCTCGCACTCGTGTATCGTGAGGCTGATGCCCCGTTTCCCTTGGTGGATTGCGCCGGCATTCATGTCGACGCCATCGTCGCGCGCGCGACGGCGACCTCACCGTAGCGGCGCGATGCGCTGGCATGGTTGCGTTGCGTCGACATGCGCGCCACTATCCCCGCGGCACACTTCTCCTGCAGTACGAAAGACCACCCAGGTGAGTGATGGCTGCGATCGTATTGAGGTCGACATCGATTCCGATGATCCCAACACGTTCATGGTGTTCACGTCGTAGGAAAGGCGTGTCCGCTTCAAAAACTACCAAGTAGGGCGGAAGGAGACGGGGCTCCTCGAGGTACTGGCGTCAGCACCTGCTGCGCTGGATTGACCACCGTCTTCTTTCCTCTTCACTGGGCGAGACACCATGGATACGAACGTACGCCATCTCCTGAAACGGTTGAAGCTTCGGGACCTTGTCTTGATTCAGGTCATTCTGATTGTCTCCGTGACATGGCCCGCCTATGCGGCTCAGCAAGGGGCAAATCAGCTCGTGCTCTGGATGCTCGCCATCGGGCTGTTTTATCTGCCCCTCGCCTCGGTGGTGATGAAGTTGAGCCGGGAGATTCCACTCGAAGGTGGTGCGTACCAGTGGGTGAAGGCGGGCATTTCGCCCTTTGCGGGATTCATGGCCGGGTGGAGCGTCACCGTGGCCGTGGTCGCGCTCTACGCCGCCCTTGGTCCCGCGATGGCCGACGCCGCGGCGTACGTTGTTGGGCCCCGGGGCGCGTGGATGGCAGCCAATCACACGTTCGCGCTGGGGATCACCGCCGCGGTGTGTGTCCTCGCGTTCTGGATCAACGTGCGCGGTATGCACCTCGCCAAGTGGTTTAGTGGCGGCGGGGCCATTCTGCTCATGCTGACCTTCGCGGCCATGTTCTATTTGCTGGTGCGCGCGCTGCTCGCAGGGAAAACTGAAGCCTGGCAGGCCTTCGCGTTCGCGCTGCCAAGCGCCTCCCTCGTCACGTTGAACGTCTTCACGAAAATGGCACTGGGGGCGCTCAGCGCCTTCGACCAGTGCTCGATCTTTTCGGAGGAGTGCCAAAAGCCTGAGAACGACGTGGCCAAATCCGTCGCGATTGCGGCGCCACTGATTGCCTTCCTCTACATCTCAGGGACGGCGTCGATCCTGTCGTACACGGCGCCTGGCAACATCGATATGGCCGCTGCCATTCCCCAGCTGTTACAGGCGGGTTTCGGTTCCGCCGGCGTGGGCGGCTTCGTGACGGCCGTATCGGTCGTGATCGCCATGATGGCGTTGCTGGCCGCGGTCGTGATCAGCGTTGGGATGTTGGCGCGGTTGCCGATGGTCGCGGGATGGGACGGCCTCCTGCCGAGTTGGTGGAGCTCGCTCCATCCCAAGTTCCAGACGCCACACCGAGCGATCGCCGCCGTCGCGTATGCGCTCTTCCTCCTCGGTTTCGTCAGCTTGTGGGGCGCGGGGAACAATGAGGCGGCACAGGTGGCTGCCGCGGTTGCGGTTGGCGGCTTTAGCATGGTGTATCTGCTGCTGTTCGGCGCGGTGCTCTTTGGTTTTCGCGAGCATCCCGTTCGCTGGAGCGCGCGTATGAAACTCGGCGCGCTCGGCGGCTTTCTGGTATCGCTCTGCGCGTTGATTTTCACGCTGGTGCCACTTAGCGAAGTGCAAAGCCGATCCGCGTTTGGAGTAAAGGTAGCGGTGGTGTTGGGGAGCATCTACGCAGCAGGCGCGGCGCTCTGGTGGTCGCGAAGCGGCCGCCGCGCTTGAGCGGTCCCTCATGACCCACACGTCCTCGCGTTCGTCGTCGCCCCACGCCCCCAAGAGCGGCGAAAGCAGCTTGCGTCTCGCCGTGATTTTCTGCGGCATCGACGTGTGCCTCAACAGCTACGCGGCATACGGTTCGAACTCGGTCACCATCACGGGGGCACTCTTCCGGGAACTGGCGGATTTCATCGCCATGCTCTCGGCGTTTGCGACGGTGCGTGCGGTGCGACGTGCGCCCAACGAGCGCTTCGCCTATGGTGTGGGCAAGCTCGAGAATCTGGTCAGCGTGGGCACCGCCCTGTTGATGGCCGGCTGTGGCATCAGCATTCTCTTTCAGGCCCTCGAGGCGATCAAGCACCCGCGGCCCACCGAGGGGACGCTGCCCGGCATCATGCTGTTCTCCGGGTCGGCGCTGGTCTGTCTCTGGCTGTGGCAGCGCAACCAGCGCGCGCTGCGCCATCAGCATTCGGCCATTTCGCAGTCGCAGGCGCACATCTGGTTTGCGAAGGCGCTCGTTGATGCGCTGATGGCCACCGCCCTGCTGCTCGCGCTGCGCTTCCCCGAGCACCGCTGGAGCGCGTACCTCGACCCCGTCGCCTCGTTGATGGGTGTGGCGTTCCTATTTCACGGTGCCTGGGCGATGGCGTCGTCGTCGGTGGAGGATTTGCTCGATGCCACGCTCGAAGAGACCACCAAGCTGCGCATCATGCGGCACATGGTGGATCACTTCGCCGACTATGAGCACCTGTATCAGATCCGCACGCGGCGCTCGGGCCCCCGGGTGTATGTCGAGGTCTTTCTGCGCTTCGATCCCGAGTTGCGTGTCGGCGACGTCGCGCACACCATCGACCGACTACGCTCGGCCATCGTCGCCTCCATTCCCGGGGCTGACGTGACCGTCTGCCCCGTGGAGCCGAGCGCACCGAGCTGACGACGAGCTGACGAAGAGGTGACGCAGCCCTAGTGGTCGGTGGACACGAACCGGCCGATGCGGGCGTGCACGGCCGGTGCGGCCACACGGAGCACGACGCCCCAGGCGAAGCCGAGCGCCACGATGGCAGCGGCCAGCTGCGGGATCTTGCTGCCAAACGCGCCGACACCGCCAAAGGTGTCGAGCTTGATCACCAGCAGATACACGAGCATCGCCTGCGCCACGCACGCCACGGCCGGCGCGATGACGGTGGAGAACAGCCGTCGTTCGCCCGGATGATGACGCGTGAAGTAGACGATGATGGCCAACGATACGATGGCCTGCAGGATCAGCAGCAACAACGTGCCCATTACGGCCAGCAGGGTGTAGACCCCGAGATAGGCCTGCGTTTTCGGGTCATCGGTGCCCGCGAAGTACGCGAACAGCCCGACGATCAGTGCGGCCAGCAGGGCCTGCACGGTGGAGGCCACGTGCGGGCTCTTGAAGCGCGGATGCGTGCGCGCCAGGACCGACGGCAACACCCCTTCGCGTGCGAGCGAATAAGCGTAGCGCGCGGCGGTGTTGTGGAACGCCATCCCGCAGGCAAACGCGCTGGTGATGATCAGCACCGACATCGCACTGGCCCCGAAGGGGCCGACAAACTGTCCCATGGGCGCAACGAAAAAGTTGCCTGAGTCGCCCACGGCGGTGGCCAGCATGTCCCCCTCGCTTGGAAAGGCTGACACCGCACACCAGCTGGTGATGGTGTAGAAGATCCCTAAGCCGATCACAGAGTAGAACAGCGAGCGCGGGACGTTCCGCGTGGGGTCGATGGATTCTTCGGCATAGTTGGGCGCCATTTCGAATCCGCACCACGACCAGAACGCCATGAAGACGCCCACCGCTCCCGCTCCTGCCGCGATGGTGACCTCGCCCACCTGCTGCGCGGGCACGTCGGTCATGACCTTGAACACATTGAGCGATGCGAGCGTGAAGTGCGTACCGGTGCCGGCGGTGGCCACGGCCACATCGAACACCAGCAGCGCCAGCACTTCGAGCAGTAACGCGAGGCCCAGCACCGCCGCCGACAGCTTCACGTCGAGGTAGCTGAGCGCCGCCGACAGCACGATGGCGAAGAGCGCGAGGTACAGCCACGGGACATCAACGCCGAAATGCGCCGCGATGAACGTGTTGGCAAAGAAGGCAAACAGGCCGGTCATCGAGGCCTCGAACACGCTGTAGGCGGCGAGCGAGGTGATGCCAGCCGATAGCCCGGCTTCGCGCCCCAGTCCCAGGCTGATGAAGGCGTAGAAGCCACCCACGGTGGAGACTTTGCCGGCCATCGCGGCATAGCCCACTGAGAAGATGGTCAGCACGATCGTGGCCATCAGAAAGGCGGCCGGTACATACATGCCGTTACCGAACCCTGCGGCGAAGGGCACATTCCCGAGCATGGCGCTGAGCGGCGCGGCACCGGTCACCGTTAAAAAGAGCACGCCGATTAATCCGACCGCCCCCTTCTGCAGTTGCCCGCTGCCCGTGTCGTGTGGTAAATCGGAGTGGTCTGGCATTTTACGGAGTGATGCATGAAAGAAATTCTCGCGCTGAACGCGTTCGACCGGGCAACCGCCACCGCGCTTGACGCGGATGTGCAACGGTTGGTCGATCAACGGCATCGCGTGATGGGAGCGGCGTCGGTGCTATTCTACGACACGCCCATCGAAATGGTGAGCGCGCGTGGCGCGTTCTTGTACGACGCGAACGGGTTGGCGTATCTGGACTGCTACAACAACGTGCCCTCGGTTGGCCATGCGCACCCGCACGTCACCGCGGCCATCGCGCAGCAGATCGCGCAGCTGAATATCCACTCGCGCTATCTCCATCGGGGGATGCACGCGTATGCCGAGCGTCTCCTGGCCACGTTTCCGGCGGCGTTGTCGAATCTCACGCTCACCTGCACGGGGAGCGAAAGCAACGACCTGGCGCTGCGTCTCGCGAGCGCGTACACCGGCCATACGGGCGTCATTGTCACCGCGGCGGCGTACCACGGCAACACGGCGGCGGTAGCCGCGGTGTCCCCTGCGTCCGTGCGCACCGTGGCGCACTCCGGTACCAATGCCTCACCGGTGCGCGTGGTGCGGGCACCCGACAGCTACCGCGTGTCCGCCGCCGACATCGGTGCCCGCTTGGCGCAGGACGTGGAGGAGGCCGCCCGCGATTTGGAGCAGCAGGGCTTTGGCGTATCAGCGTTCTTGGTCGATTCGATGTTTTCCAGCGATGGGGTGTATGCGGATCCCGCCGGCTTTTTGACGGACGCCGTCGCGGTGGTGCGTCGTCACGGCGGGCTCATGATTGCTGACGAAGTGCAACCGGGCTTCGGGCGCACGGGCGGGCACCTATGGGGCTTTCAGCGCCATAACCTCGTGCCGGACATCGTGACGATGGGGAAACCCATGGGCAACGGCTACCCCATGGGCGGGGTCGTGACGCGACCGGAGATTCTGAGCGCCCTGTGCGAGCGCGTGGGTTACTTCAACACGTTCGGTGGCACGCCGGTGGCCGCCGCGGCCGGTATGGCGGTGTTGGACGTGCTGGAGGCTGAAGGGCTGATGGCCAACGCCGAGCAGGTGGGCGCGTATCTACGCGAGTGCCTGCGTGAGCTGATCACGCGATTCCCAGCCATTGGTGATGTGCGGGGCGCCGGGCTCTACAACGCGGTGGAACTGGTAGACGACCCGACCACGCGTAGTCCGGCGGCGTCACTGGCGAGCGCCGTGATCAACGGCCTGCGTCAACGTCGGGTGTTGATCGGTGCGGCGGGCCCCCACGGGCATATCCTCAAGCTGCGTCCGCCGCTTTGCTTTTCCCGCGAGCACGTGGATACGTTGGTGCGAGCGATCACCGAGACGCTGGTCTCGCTCGGACATTGATGACCCGCGAGATACGCCCAGGAGCGACAGGATGAGCAGTACATGGAAGACAGCATTCCGTTCGTTCTACTACGAGCACGCACCGGAGCCCGACGATCCAGTGCTGCGTGCCGGCACAGTCGCGTTGCTGGTGATCGACGTGCAGAACGTCTATCTGGCGCGCCCCGATGCCGACACGCTCGACGCGGCCGAGCGGGCGCGGTACGACGCGTGGACGCCGTTTCATGACCGCATGCACGGGACCGTACTCCCCAACATCGCGCGGTTGCAGCAGGCCTTTCGCGCGCGGGGCCACGAGGTATTGCATGCGCGCATCGCGTGCCACACCACCGATGGGCGCGACCGCTCGCTGAGCCAGAAGTTGCCGGGGTGGAACAACCTGCTGTTGCCGAAAAACGACTGGGAGTCGCAGATCGTGGCGGCCATCGCGCCGGTTGGCGATGAAATCGTGGTCACGAAAACCACGGACAGCGCGCTGACCGGTACGAACCTGCGGTTGATCCTGACCAACCTGGGCATCAGCCACGTGGTGTGCTGCGGCATCTTCACCGATCAGTGTATCGCCTCCACCGTGCGCAGTCTGGCCGACGAAAGTTTCTTCGTGCTCGTTCCCGACGATGCCTGTGCCGCCGGTACCGAGGCGCTGCATCGGTCGGAGCTCGAGATCATGAATCACATCTACTGCCACGTCATGTCCACGGATGACGTGCTGGCCTATCTCCCCCGCGACATCGCGTCGTGACCGCGGAGTATCATCCGCAGCTCGTCGCCGATTTGCACGCGATGGTCCGTGACGGGTTGTCCTGCTGGGGGATGCCTTCGCACACCGACGTGACCCTGCTGTCGCTCTCGGAGAACGCCACGTTTCGGCTGCGCGACGACCGTGCCGGCCGCGATATCGCGCTCCGGGTGCATCGGCTGCACTACTCATCGGTGGCGGAAATCCAGTCGGAGTTGGCGTGGGTCGCGGCGCTGCACACCGACGGCGTGCTGGAAACGGCGGTGCCCATCGCGGGGGTGAACGGCGCGCTGGTGCAGACGCTGCGTTCCGCCGCCGGTTACGCCGATCGACAGGCGGTCGCGTTCACCTTCGTGTCCGGCACGGAGCCCGACCCCGCCGACGATCTGCCGCGCTGGTTTCGCCGCCTCGGCGGTCTCACGGCGCGCGCGCACGCCCATGCACGACGTTGGCCGCGGCCGGCGGGCTTTGTGCGCAAGCGCTGGGATTTCGACGCGATGGTGGGCCCGCAGGCGTACTGGGGCGCATGGCGCGACGCGCCGGGACTCGACGACGCCGGTGCCGCGGTGATCGCGCGTGCGCTGGCGGTGATCGCGCCGACACTCCACGCATACGGCATGGCGCCGGAGCGCTTTGGGTTGGTGCACGCTGATTTGCGATTGGCCAATCTGCTGGTGGACGGCGACACGCTGCGCGTGATTGATTTCGATGACTGCGGGTTCTCGTGGTTTGTGTACGATTTCGCGGCCGCGGTCAGTTTTCTGGAGCACGAGCCGTTCATTCCCGCCGTGATGGACGCGTGGGTGGCCGGCTATCGCGAGGAGGCGCCGCTCGATGCCCACGATGTGGCGATGCTGCCTACGTTCGTGATGCTGCGGCGCATTCTCCTCACCGCGTGGATCGGCACGCACGCCGAAGTCCCGTTTGCGCGCGACCTCGGCAGCGGCTACACCGCGGGCACGGTACGACTCGCCTCCGCATTCCTCGCCACCACGCGCTGATCGTCAGCGATCGGCCCGTCATCGATTCCCCAGGAGATTCGCATGTTTGCATCACTCGCTGGTCGCCGCGTTATCGTCACGGGCGCCAGCAAGGGCATTGGCCGTGGCATCGCGCTGCGCTTTGCCCGCGCCGGCTGCCAGGTGCTGGTGGTGTCGCGCACATTTGCTGAGGCCGACGCCGTCGCGGCGGAGATTGTGAGGGCCGGTGGGATCGCCGCGGCCTGCGCGGCCGATATCTCGAAACAGGCGGAGGCCGAGTCGATGGCCGGCGCGGCGGTGGCCGCGTTTGGCGGCATCGACATTTTGTGCGCGAATGCCGGCATCTACCCCGCCGCGAAGCTGGGCACGATGACCGAGTCCGATTTCGACCGCGTCATCGGCACCAATCTCAAAGGCTGCGTCATGTCGGTGCAGGCGTGCTTGCCCGCCATGAAGGCCGCCGGCGCTGGGCGCATCATCCTGACGTCGTCCATCACCGGGCCCATTACGGGCTATCCGGGCTGGTCGCACTACGGGGCGAGCAAGGCCGGGCAGCTGGGGTTCATGCGCACGGCCGCCATCGAACTGGCGCCGTCGAACATCACCGTGAACGCCGTGCTACCCGGCAACATCTTCACCGAAGGGCTCTCGGAACTGGGGGCGGACTACATTCGCAAGATGGAGTCGTCGGTGCCCATGCGGCGTCTGGGCACGGTAAACGACGTGGCCAACGCCGCACTCTTCTTTGCCTCCGACGAAGCAGCGTACATCACGGGCCAGGCCATGGCGATCGACGGCGGGCAGATTCTCCCCGAGTCGCTGGCGGCGCTGGAAGAGATGGACGCGGGATAAGCCTCGCCCCGGGCGCGGTGACGCTCTCAGTGACGCTCTCAGTGACGCCCTCGGGGTTCCGGTTGCGCCGTGTACCATGTGGTACGAGTATTGGCGCTGACTCGATTGAGTCGGTCCCAGTCGGAACGGGGCACGTCGCACACATCCCCAGGGGGTTCGCATGGCGTACTTGATCACGCACTTCTACGACGGTGGTAACGCCGGACAGTACGAGGCCGCGATCGCGGCGGTGCACCCACTTGGTGGATTACCCGCGGGGCAGCGGTACCACGCCGCGGGACCGTGCGACGGCGGGTGGCTCATCGTTGCGGTCTGGGACTCGAAGGCATCGTGCGACCGGTTCGTAACGGAAACCCTGCTGCCCACACTGCCTACGGTCGAGGGCGGGTTCGCTGGTCCTCCGCAGGAGCGGGCCGCAGAGGTCGTGAACCTCATCACGGCCTGAGTGGCGCGGCGGCGGTCAGCGCTCGGTGACCGACCGCATGCGTCACGTTCGTGTCATGGGTTTACCTGATCACAGTGCGGCGAAGTAATGCCGAAGTAACGGGTAATCTTTTTGCAGATCGACCCGCAAAAATCCTATGGGAGACGTTTCTCGTACACGGTCATTACGCCAGTTCACGATGACCCGTCGCGCACCGAATTTGATCGCGCCAGCGGCCACGTGAAGCGCTGCCGTAGCTGATCGGCACGCCGTCGAAGGCCCGCATGCAGTCGCCTGAGCTGTGCATACAGTCGGCTTCTGCCGAACAGCTTTTTCTCGAATTCTGCTTCGCGCAACTGCGTGAGTATCATCGTGGGGTCGTCAGCGGCGGAGCCGTGCGGCTCTGCGGCAATCGCGGCCAGTTCTTCCATGAAGTCCAAGCGACGTGCTCGCGCGTCGTAGGCCAGCGCGTCGCGCTTGGCGGTGGCGGCAAGACGATGCCGCAGGTCGGATGAGGTGTGCAGCCGACGCATCCAACTCGCGGCATGGTCGATGTCGGGTTCCGCCCAGCGACTGCGCACGCCCACATTGCGCGGTGAATACTGAGCGCAGGATTCGTCGTTGGGCACCATCGAATGGCGCACGAGCGCCGCGCCGCTGTGGGTCATGTACGTCATGTTGCCCGACCAGCCCGTCGCGATGGCCGGTACGCCCAGCCGCATGCCTTCCAACGGCATCAGCCCCAGCCCCTCCGACCGGTGCAGGCTAACCGTGGCATCGCAGGACGCATAAAGGCTGAGCACGTCCTGCGGCGCCAGCCGCTCGCGGATCAGTACGACACGCGGGTCGTCCTCGATCAGCGAATACAGCTTCGCCAGCAACTCGCCCTGCCGCCCGTGAGCAGTGGGGTTGTTCACCTTGATGGCCAACTGCACCGCCTCGGTGCCCGGAAATGCCCGCCTGAAGGCGTCGACCGCGCCAAACGGGTTCTTGCGCACTGGGTCGCTGGCCGCTTCAAAGCCGCAATAGAAGACCGTGGCGGCCGGATCGAGGCCGAAGCGTTCGCGGGCCGGCTCGACATCGTCCGGAATGTCCAGCGGGAGGGGCGCCAGCAGCACGGGGCGGCCCGAGGCGGCCGTCAGCCAGGCCTCGCGCACGAACTCGCTACCCGTCACCAGCGCGTCGAAGGCCATGGCTGCCGCCCGGAAGGTCGGAGGCACATCGGGGAGTTCCCACCAGACGAATGCCGCGTTCCGCGCTCGTCGGAGCGCGGGCTCTTGGCAGATGCGGCGAGCGACGTACGGCAAGCTGTCGGCGCCGATGACCCAGAGCGTCAGTCCATGCGGCAAGTCGGCGATGTTGGGAACGAACAGCGCGCGCAGTGAGTCGTCTGACCCGCTGCGGCCGACGCCGGCATCGAGGTCGTGCACCGCGACAGGGTGACCACGGGCCTGGAGCGCTTTAACGAACTCCCGCGCTACCGTCCCCAGCCCCATGTAGGCGCTGGCGTGACCGACGATGTTGATTCCCGGCCGGCTGTTCACCGCGACGCCAGCTGTTCGATCGTTCGCGCCACCACCTTGGACATCGTACTCCGGCGCGTCTCGAAGGGAATTTTCCTACACGGACTTTGGATCGTGATCGGTTGAGTATAGGGCGCGATCGCCGCCGCCGCGAGTGCTACGCGCTCCACATTCGACAGCGCACGCACGAACGATCACATTACTTCCGCGCCAGGACTTCCGGCGGGCTCGCGGTTGGTACTTCGTTCGCGAAGCGCCGGAGCACCACTGTCACGATTTCGCGGAGCGGTTGATGGGCAAGTACACACTCAACGTGAACGGCGCGTCCCGGACCGTCGTGGTCGAATCCGACACGCCCCTGTTGTGGGTGTTGCGCGATGCGCTCAATCTCACCGGCACCAAGTTCGGCTGCGGCATTGCCCAATGCGGTGCCTGTACGGTGCACGTGAACGGTGTGCCCACGCGCTCCTGTCGCACGCCCGTCTCGACCGTCGGTACGGCCACGGTCACCACCATTGAAGGCATCGACACGCCACAGGCGCGCGCACTGCAAGATGCTTGGTGCGAGCTCGATGTGCCGCAGTGTGGGTACTGTCAGGGCGGACAGATCCTCGCGGCCTCCGCGTTACTGAAAACCACTCCGCATCCCACCGACGCCGATATCGACGCGGCGATGGCGAGAAATGTGTGCCGCTGCGCGTCCTACACGCGCATTCGTGCCGGCATCAAGCGCGCCGCCGAGTTGGCCGCGGCCGCCACTCCAGCCAACGGGAAGCGCACATGAGCCACGATTCGAATGTCGGTGCGTCGGCGATGGATCGACGTCAGTTCATCAAGATCAGTGCGCTGGCCGGCGGTGGGTTGCTGGTTGCGAGCGGGTTCGACACGCCAGCGCATCTCGCCGACGCGGCGCCAACGACCGGGCTCGCGCCCATCGCCGACTTTGCCCCGAACGTGTTTGTGAGTATCGCACCGAGCGGCGTGGTCACGCTCATCGCGCCCAATTCGGAGATGGGTCAAGGCATCAAAACGTCGCTGCCGATGATCATCGCCGAAGAGCTCGATGTGAAGTGGGAGCAGGTGACCGTCGTGCAGGGCGATCTGAATCCGGCGTATGGTCGGCAATTCAGCGTGGGAAGCGGATCGACGGTGGCGAACTACACCGCGATGCGACGCGCCGGCGCGGCCGCACGGGCCGTACTCGTGGAGGCCGCGGCGCTGGAATGGAAGGTGAACGTGAGCGAGTGCACCACCGC
>CAITQY010000101.1 GCA_903894655.1 uncultured Gemmatimonadota bacterium | reverse complement strand
GCCGATAACCGCGTTAGCTTAGAGGATGCGCACTCATCTTCTCGACTCGCGCCAGGGCTTTGCCGGCGACGATCTGATCTTCACGCTCAACTCGGCCGCCCAGCAACGGGCGGCCACGGGCGCGCCGGTTATCAACGCCACCGTGGGCGCGTTGCTTGACGACCACGGCAAGCTGGTGGTGCACGACAGCGTGATGGCGCTCTGGCGTGAACTCACCCCCATGGAGATCGCGCCCTACGCCCCGATCGCCGGTGACCCGGCCTTTCTGCTGGCGCTGACCCAGCGGCACTGGCCGCAGCTCACGAGCCCCGGCGTGGCCGTGGCGACGCCCGGTGGCTCGGGAGCGCTGGCGCTCACGCTCAAGAACTTTGTGGAGCGCGGGCAGGCCATTCTCACCGCCGCGCCATTCTGGGGGCCGTACGCCACGATCACCGCCGAAGCCGCCGTGCGCCTGGAAACGGTACCGTACCCAGCAGTCGGCGAGGCGCTCGACGTGGGCGCGTGGGAAGCGAAGGCGCGCGACCTGCTCGAGGAACAGGGGCGGTTGCTGGTGTGGCTCAATGACCCGTGCCACAACCCCACCGGTCGCAGCTTGTCGCGCGACGATCGCCGCACGCTGCTGTCGATGTTGCGCGACATCGCGTCGCAGGGCCCCGTCACGCTGCTGCTGGATTTCGCATATCTCGACTACGCGCGTGATCCCAACGACGTGCGCGAGGCGCTCGAGGATTATGCGGCGTTCGGGGCCGAACAGTCGGTGTTGGTGTGCGCGAGCCTGAGTCTCAGCAAGGCATTTACGCTGTATGGCTCACGCGCCGGTGCGCTGGTGTTTCCGTGGAGCGGCGACCCCGCGCTGAAGGGTGCCTTGGTGTCGAGCTGCCGCGGCACGTGGAGCAACTGCGCCCGTGCCCCCATGAGTGTGCTGCTCCGCATGACCAAGAGCGAAGCCGCGCAAGCCGCCTTGGCGGCCGAACACGCGCATTGGCGCGCCGTGCTCACGGAGCGCGTGGCGGCACTCGACGCGGCACTCAAAGCCGAAGGACTCCCGGGAGCCCCGTGGGACGGTGGGTTCTTCGTGACCTTGCCTGCGCCGCCAGATCCGTTCGCGGTGTGCGAAGCGCTCAAGGCCGCCGACGTGTTCGTCGTGCCGATGCCCGAGGGACTGCGGGTGGGCGTATGCGGGATGAAGACGGTGGATACCGCTCGGTTCGCGAACGTCTATGCGGCGGCGATTCGCTGAGCGGTTCACTGGCACTCACGTGAGCTTGGAGTCGTGAGTTGAAGTTCGGAGTCGGGAGTTACCAATGACCCGGAACTTCAACGCATTACCCACCACTCACGTGCGTCTTGCGTTGTGAGTTCAAGTTCGGGGTCATGAGTCACCCACAACCCGAAACTTCAACTCACAACTCCAAACCCACGTGAGTGTCAGCCCCGCACACCAAACTCAGTAGCTCCCCCCCAACAGCACCGCATTCGCAAAAATCGGCAGCGTCCCACGCAACTGATCCCGGTACACCGGATCATGCGCGAACATGATCACGCGGCCGCGCCCCGCCCGTTCCGTCCACAGGTACGGCGAGCCACCAAGCTTGGCCGCCGCTTCGGGCCAGTAGTAGCCCGCAATCCGCACCCGCGCCGCCGGAGCAAAGCGCATCACGGCGTCGCCGGCCGCGATATCCTTCGGGATCGTGAACACGCGATCGCTGTTCACGAACACCGGCATTTCCTTGTTCAGAATGCCCGCCATGAGCGGCGACAGCGTGTCGATCGTAGCGCGGGCCAGTACACCGGGCAAGCTGCTCGGCAGTGGCGCCCCGCCGGTGCTGTCGGCGCGGGTGGAGTCACGCTTCACCCGCGTACGTACCAGCCCCACGCGCTCCTGTGCCACCCACGCACTCGCGGCGTCGATCGTAATCAGCACACCGCCGTTGCGCACCCAGTCGGCTAAGCGCGCACGACCGGCGTCGCCCAGCACCCGATCGAGGGCGCCGGCCTGCACCGACGGCACGATGAGCGTGTTGAAGGCGCCCATGTCGCCACCAGCTACGAAGTTCGCGTCCACGATAGTGCTGGCGTAGCCGATGCGCTGATCCATCGCGTACCATGCGAAGCCGAACGACGAACCGTTCACCGGCGCCCCACCCAGCAACGCCACCTTGGGGCGCTGCACGGGGATCACCGAGTTGCTCCCCAGGTCGGTGCCTTCGTCCACGCCGGCCGACGGAATCGAGGCCAGCTGTGCCCCGGCTTCAGCGGCGCGACGCACGACCACATCGTGTACGTCGGCGCGATTGAGCGCGGCACGAATCACGAAGGCGCCGTTGGGAAACGTGTTGGTTTTCGACGTGAACGCGTACGGCGCGTACCACACCCGCACCGAGTCGGTGAGCAACGCCGCCAGCAGGCGAATGCTCGACTCGCTGCCGGGCGCGAAGGCGTAGCCGTACACCGAGCGCGCCGGCGCCACGAACGTGCGCGGCATATCGGTCACTACCGCCAGTGAACCCGGAACGGTCGACAGCGCGTACGCGTCCACGCGCCATGCCAACGGCAACGACCACGCGGTCATGTCGTAGAAACGATTGCGCTGCCCCGTACGACGGAGCTCGAGTTCGAACTTGATGAACGCCGAGTCGAGCGCGGCGTCGGGTTCGAGCAACGCCTTGGCCAGATAGCCCTGCGGCTGCGCGAGGTCGACCACATAGTTGCCGGCCTTGGCCGTCATGGTCGGCAGCGTGCCGCCGGCGTACATGGTGGCGTTGGCCACCGACACATCGGCAGTGAGCCGCTGCACTTCGATGCCGTTGTCGCGCAGCTTCTGCACCAGCGAATCGGCACGGCCCTGCGCATCACGCACCAGCATCACGGCCCGCAGTGGCCCCTTGGCGTGCAACGTGATCGCATTCGCCCGCGCTGCCGCATAGTCGCGTACCAAATCCGTCCGCCGACGGGCTGACGTCTTCACCGTGGCCCACTCGGCCGTGAAGTGTTCGAAGGCCGCCTGTTTCAGTGTGCGCAGCGTGCCGTCGTTGCGCATCACGGCGCCGCCCGAACTCGACGCGCTTTCGAACAGCATGCCGACGGAGCCCGTGAGCATGGGCCACCCTTCGCCGTAGCCCGGATAGAACGAGTCGTAGCCTTCACGACGGAAGTACGACCAGCCATGCACATCGAACGCCGCGCCGTGGGCGGCCGCGAAGATGTCGAACCACTTGGGCAGGTGCGCGGGATTGTTCTTGTTGTCCGGCTCACGCGGCGGCGCGAAGTAAAACGAAGAGCTGCTGCCCTGCTCGTGCAGGTCGACGGCCACATGCGGCCACCACTTCATGTAAGTGCTCACGCGCCCCTTCGTCTCGGGGTGCGACTGCGCATACCAGTCGCGATTGAGATCGAAGTAGTAGTGCGACGTGCGCGGTCCCGGCCACGACCCGGCGTTGTTGAGCGCGCCCGGCTCGCTGGGCACACTCTGTGAGCTCCCGTAGCGCTCGATGTCGTGCGTATGCCGCTCGCGTCCGTCAGGATTCTCGTTAGGGTCGATCAGCACCACCGTGCTGTCGAGCGCCAACTTGGTGTCGGCATCGGTGCCGGCGGCCAGCTGATACAGCAGCGCCAGCCCGGCTTCGGCGCCCGACGCCTCACCACCATGCACGGAGTGCTCGAGCCACACGATGCTGGGAATGCGCTTCACTGCCGCATC
The DNA here is from genome assembly GCA_903894655.1 of uncultured Gemmatimonadota bacterium. Lineage (GTDB taxonomy): Bacteria > Gemmatimonadota > Gemmatimonadetes > Gemmatimonadales > Gemmatimonadaceae > Gemmatimonas. Next base: position 559 of record CAITQY010000101.1, on the reverse strand, counting down.
GATGTCAGCGGCACTCGCCCCGCGCGGATCGGCGATGCGCTTGGCATCCCGCTGAATTTCGGTCAAGCGCGCCATGTTGGCTTCGCTCGAGATGGTGATGATGAGCATCTCGCGCCCCTCGAACGTGCGGGCCACGGTGTCCACCTTCACCCGCTTGGAGGCGGCGGCAATGCGCTCGATGTAGCGCATCATGGCGCGCTGCGGGGTGAAGCGGGCGCCGATATCGTAGCCCAGGATCTGCGCGGGAGTGGGCACGCGCGGATCGAAGGTAGCGCCGGGGTCGGCGAAGGCATGCTGTGCCTGCGCCGGGCTGGCTGTGAGCCCGGCGGCGAGTGCCGCAGCGGCTAGAGTGGTGCGAAAGAATGATGAGGTCGACATGCCGACAACTTCGCGCCGTGCGGGCGATCTGTCACGGGGATTTCACCAACCGGCAAGGCCAACAGCCTCGCCTCCGTTCACCGCCGAGCGCGACCCTCTCGGGATGCGCTCGGTGCGGGAGGAAAAAACAGCGTTACCACGGATTTTCGCGAATGACCGCGGATGCGATCTGTGCGCGCCG
>CAITQY010000100.1 GCA_903894655.1 uncultured Gemmatimonadota bacterium | reverse complement strand
GACTGTCGGTGCCGACGAGGGTGTCGGGATAAGCCAGGGTCTTGCCGTTCTCTTCGCCGGTCCAGACGACTTTGGCGAGATACTCGACGTTCACCTGATGGCAGATGCCCGTGCCCGGCGGCACGACGCGGAAATTGTGGAGCGCAGTCTGGCCCCACTTGAGGAACTGATAGCGCTCGAGATTGCGCTCAAACTCGAGTTCCGTATTGATGAGCAGCGAGGCGTCGGTGCCGTACTCATCGACCTGCACCGAGTGATCGATCACCAGGTCAACAGGCTGAAGCGGGTTGATCTTGGTCGGGTCGCCGCCGAGGGCGACCATGGCGTCGCGCATGGCGGCGAGGTCGACCACGCAGGGGACACCCGTGAAGTCCTGCAGCAGCACGCGGGCGGTGCGGAAGGCGATTTCCTTGTCGACGGCGGCCTTCACATTCCAGTGAGCGAGCGCCTCGACATCGGCGCGCTTCACGAAGGCGCCGTCTTCACCGCGGAGCAAGTTCTCGAGCAGCACGCGCAGCGAGAACGGGAGGGTGGGGGCGGTACTTCCCGGCAGCGCGTCGAGCGCGCCGAGGTGGAAGTACGCGTACTGACGGTCGCCCACGACCAAGGTGGAGCGGCTGCCGAACGAATTGGGATGCGACATGGAAGGGTTGGTCCTGCGCGGGCCTTTCCCCAGGGGTCGACCACACGCGTTGCTGGACGGAGCCACTCATCGCGCCGTGATGCCGTCCTGCGGGTGGCAACCGGTTCCGACGAGGCTACCGGGAAATATCGAATGCGGGAGGCGGGAAGGCGAGGGGAATCAGGCGCTGATCTCCAGCACCGCTTCCACCGGATCCCGGTCGGCACCGACGGGCCGTATCGAGATCGCGTCTGTCGGGCAGCAGTTCGCCACCGATCCGTCGGCCGGGGAAAATTCATGCACCCGCACCAGCGCATGCGCCTTCCGCTGCGCGTCGAGCGCCATCAGCCCCGGCGACCGCGCCACACACAGGGCGCAGCCGGTGCACTTGGCGCGATCGACCACGATCTCCACTTCGGTGCGCGGGAAGATGCCGCCAGGGGCCGCCAGCATGGTGTCCAGATGCAGCAACGCCGCCTTCGTGGCGTCGTAGCCCATCTGCAGCAGCTCTTCCACGTGCGAGAAGCTGAACCATCCGATGTGCGACACCTTGGGCCGCACCAGCAACAGCGGCGGACTCGTCCAATGGTCGAGGGTGGCCTGCTGCTGCTCGTGCATCATCATGGTGGCCGCCCGCATAAAGATCGAGGCAAACCCTTGCTCGGCGATGCCGGTGGCCAGCGGCACGTCGGCGATGCCCACGTCCACCGCGATCAGCGCGTCCATGCCCATCGACGCGATCGACACCGGGAGATTGTCGGTGGTACCGCCATCGATACACACGCGCTCACCGACCACGCCGGGCGGGAAGAACCCGGGGAGGGCGCAGGACGCATACACGGCGTCGCGCACGCGCACGTCGCGGAAGCCGGGGCGGCCGAACACCAGCGGGATGCCGCGCTCGATGTCGACCGCGGTGACCAAGAGCGGCGTCTCGAGCTCCTCGAACGTGCCTTCCGCCACCAGATCGTCGCACAGGCTGCGTAGCGGCGATTCGAGGTAGATGGACCGCGACAGCATGCGATCCATCAGCATGCCCACATGGTTGATGCGGAACAGGTCGCGACGGCGGAAGTTGAGCGCGCGCTCGGTGAGCTCGTCCACGCTCCGACCGCTGGCGGCGGCGGCGGCGATCATGGCGCCAATGCTGGAACCGGCGTACAGGCGCGGCGTGATGCCGGCTTCGCGGATGGCCTTCAGCGCGCCCACGTGGGCCATGCCTTTCAGGGCACCGCCGCCGAACACCACGCCGATGCGAGGGCGGAGGCGCGGCACGCTACCCATCTCCGGCGCCCCGCCGCGGCCGATTGGCCGGCCGTTCATGCTGCCGTCATCCACGCGGTAGATTCTCCGGTATGCGAGTGCTGCTGGTGGAAGACGACGATACGCTGCGGGAAAGCGCAACCGCCTTTCTGCGCGCGTCCGGCTTTGCGGTGGATGCGGCGGCAACAGGGAAGATGGCCCGCGAACTCGCCGCCGTCAGCCCCTATGACGCTGTGATCCTCGATATTCGGCTGCCCGATGACGACGGATTTGCGTTATGCACGGCGTTTCGGGCCAAGGTCCCCGCGCCGCGCGTGCTCATGGCCACCGCCCGCGATGGCGTGCAGGATCGCATCGCCGGCTTGGATCTCGGGGCCGACGACTACCTCGTGAAGCCGTACGCGCTGGGGGAACTCGTGGCCCGCGTGCGCGCCCTGCTGCGGCGACCGGACCATGCTGCGCCCACGCTGCTGCAGGTCGGTGATCTCGTGCTCGATCCCGCCACCCGCGAGGGACGACGCGGCGCGCGTTCCGTTGTGCTGACCACGAAGGAGTTTGCGGTGCTCGAAGTGCTGATGCGCGCCAGCGGTCGCGTGCTCACGCGCGAGTACATCGGCGAGCATGCCTGGGACGACAATTTCGATCCGATGAGCAACGTGATCGACGTGTATATCGCACGGCTACGGAAGAAGGTCGACGGACCCGACGAGACGCCGTTGCTCTCGACGGTGCGCGGGGCCGGCTACCGGTTGGCCGCCCCCAAGTCGTGATGATGGACCAGCACCGCCCGCGCATTCGCGTGCGCTTCACGGCGCTGTACGCGGCCACGCTCTTGGTCGTGCTGCTTGGCGCCGCCGGCGTCCTGCGCTACGCGCTGCGCGCTACGCTGCAGCGCGAGTTCGACAAGTCGGTGCTCGCGTCGGCCGGGTTGGTGCAGCAGTTCTTCCGGGCCGAAGTCGAGGAGTACGTGACGGTGGAAGCCACGCTGGCCCATATCGCCGGCGAGCTGGTCTTCGAGGAGCGCGCGATTCGCATTCGCAAGCCGGATGGCGCGCTCTTCAAAATCGTTGGGGCTCCCGTGCGTCGCGCGCGCCGTCCGCTGTCAGGGCCGGTGCGCACGGTGCGTTTCGCGCTCGACCCGGATCTCGCACCCCAATGGGACATCGAGGTCGACGCCAGCGCAGCGAATGTGATTGCGTTGCAGGCGCAGATCGACCGGTGGTTCGGGGTCGGGATTCCCCTGCTCGTGCTGTGCGCGGCGGTGG
>CAITQY010000099.1 GCA_903894655.1 uncultured Gemmatimonadota bacterium | reverse complement strand
GACTGAGGTGCCGCAGTGGAGTATGCATGCGGTTCAACCTACCGCCGCAGCCAGTGTGCCGCGCGCTCGGCGATCATCAGCGCGGGGGCATTGGTGTTGCCGCTGGTGATGTCCGGCATCACGCTGGCGTCGGCGATGCGCAGTCCGGCGACGCCGCGGACACGGAGTTCGCTGTCGACGACCGCATCCGGGTCGGTGGCCTGCCCCATCCGGCACGTGCCCACCGGATGAAAAATCGTGGTGCCGATGTCCCCGGCCAGCCGCGCCAGTTCATCGTCGGTCTCGAACTGCACCCCCGGCTTCACCTCGCGCGGACGGTAGCGGGCCAGCGCCGGCTGCGCGGCAATCCGGCGCGCGAGCCGCAGGGAGTCGGCCGCCACCTGCCGGTCGGCATCGGTGGAGAGGTAGTTCGCGGTGATCGCCGGCGCCTCGCCCGGGTGCGGCGACCGGATCTGCACCGTGCCGCGCGAGGTCGGATTCAGGTTGCAGACACTGGCCGTGAACGCGTCGAAGCGGTGCAGCGGCTCGCCGAAGGCGTCGAGCGACAGCGGCTGTACGTGGAACTCCACGTTCGGCCATGCGAACGCCGGCGACGTGCGGGTGAAGCAGCCCAGCTGCGACGGCGCCATGCTCATCGGTCCGCGGCGACGCCACGCGTACTCGAGCGCGATTTTCGCCTTGCCCCAGACCGAGTGGGCCATGGTGTTGAGCGTCGGCACGCCCTCCACCGCGAACACGGCCCGGATCTGCAGGTGATCCTGCAGATTCGCGCCCACGCCGGGCAGCGCGTGCCGGACCGGAATGCCGTGCTGCTGTAAGAGGGCACCGGGGCCGATCCCCGAGAGCTGCAGAATCTGCGGCGTGCCGATCGCACCGGCGGCGAGCACCACCTCGCCGGTCCCGTCGCGCCCCCCGTTGCGCAACGACGCCACCCGCGCGACACCGAGCCGGCCGTCGCGCGCGGAGGCGCGGACCTCGACGCCGGTCACGTACAGGCCGCGGTCGTCGCGCGCGGTGAGCACTTCGGTCACCTGCTGCCCGGTCCACACGGTCAGGTTCGCCCGACGTTGCACGGGACGCAGAAAGGCTTTCGTGGTATTCCAGCGCACACCACGGCGCTGATTGACCTCGAAGTACCCCACGCCCTCGTTGTCCCCGCGGTTGAAATCATCGGTGGGTGGGATCCCCGCTTCCTGCGCCGCCGCGCCGAAGGCCTCGAGGATCTCCCATGACAGCCGCTGCCGATCCACCCGCCACTCGCCACCCTCGCGCCCGGCCGTCGGGCGGCCATCCGCCGCCCCGTGGTAGGGGTCGGCGCCACGCCAGTGATCTTCGTGGCGCGTGAAAAACGGCAGGCAGGAATCCCAGCACCACTGCGGATCGCCAGTGACCTCGGCCCAGTGATCGTAGTCGCGGGCCTGTCCGCGCATGTAAATCATGCCGTTGATGCTCGAGCAGCCCCCGAGCACCCGCCCGCGCGGATAGCGCAAGGCGCGACCGTTCAGCCCCGCGTCCGCCTCGGTG
>CAITQY010000098.1 GCA_903894655.1 uncultured Gemmatimonadota bacterium | reverse complement strand
TGGCGCGCATCGCTGACGCGGGTGCGAGCATCGTGCACTGTCCGATCTCGAATGCGAAGCTCGGTCACGGCATCGCGCCGCTGGACCGCATGCTGGCGCACGGCATTCGTACCGGCCTCGGCACCGACTCCGTGGCCAGCAACGACCGCATGGATCTGCTGGGCGAGGCCCGTCAGGCCACGCTGTTCCATTCGGTGCGGGCGGGCACGCCCGATGCGCTGTCGGCACACGCGGCCCTCACGCTGGCCACGCGGGGCGGTGCGGACGCGCTCGGGCTGGGATCGCGCATCGGCACGCTAGACGTGGGCAAGGACGCCGATCTGGTGGCCTTCCCCTTGGATCACGACGATGCGCAGCCGCTCTTCGATCCAGCGGTGGCATTGGTGCATGCCCTGGCCGGAAAGGTGGAGGCCACCCTGGTCACCGTGGAAGGGCGCGAGCTCGTCGCCAATGGTGTGCTGACCCAGCGCGATGAGACCCTACCGTTACGCGTCGGGGCGTGGCGCGATCGCCTGCAACAGTGGCGACAGGCTTCCACCGCCTTGTAGTCTTCAGGAAGCGGACCCATCGACCTTAACACTATCGAGTGGAGGGTAGGGCGTGATCGCCGGTTGTCTCGCACTGAATGCGTCGTATGAACCCCTGACCATGGTGCCGCTTCGGCGAGCGCTACGGCTGGTGATCGACGGCAAGGCGGAAATCGTCGAGGCCGACACGGGCATGCCCGTGCGCTCCGAACGACAAGCATTTCCGCGCCCGGCGGTCATCCGCCTGACTCGCTTCGTCCACGTCCCTCGGCGATTCCGTCGACAGGTCACGAACACGTTCCTCTTTGCCCGCGATGACTACCAGTGTCAGTATTGCGGACGCCGCTCCACGGAGCTCAAGCCCCGTGAGTCGCTCACGCGCGATCACCTCATTCCGATCTCGCGCGGTGGTTCGAACGAGTGGACGAACGTGGTCACAGCCTGCAGCAGCTGCAATACGAAGAAGGCCAATCGCATGCCGAACGAGATCGGCATGACGCCGCTGCACGCCCCCTCGGAGCCGCACTTCGTGCATCTCAGCTGGGCGGTGCGGCGTCTCACGCCCATTCAGGCGCGGTACATCTCGGTGTTCTACGGCGAAGACACGCTACACGAACTCGAGAAGATCGAGGGCGCGGTGCTCAGCACGTAAAGTCCGTTAGTACCGCACCGCCGGACTCTTCGCCTCGAGCCGTCGCACTTCACCGCCCAGAAGACGGCTCGCCAACGAGCGCACCCCGCGCGTGAGTGCGGTGCTGGGGTTTTTCTTGCCGCGCACCGCCGGTGACGCCTCGCCGCGGAGCCAGCGTTCGAGCTCGTCGAGATCGCTCACCTCGAGCGTCTGCAATTCTGCCTGCACCGCCACGTAGCTCTTTCGCCCGCGTGGTGGCGCGGCGAGCGCTGGCACGTACGACAGTTCACTGGCCGCGCGCGCATCGGCGAAGCGCGCGTAACTGCCCAGCGGCGTCAGGCGACCCGCCACAATGCGCGCCACGTCGTAGCTCCGGTCGATCGCATCGTAGCGCACGACGACATCCCACTCCACGTGGCTGTGGATGTCGTCAAACCAGCGGCCAATCGTCCATACTTCCGCGCGCACGTGCAGCCGTGCCGGGAAACCGCTGCGCAGCAGTTCGTCGAAGGGTGTCTCGGTGAGTACCCCGCGGATGGCCACCAGCGGCGGATACGACGTGGGCGCCACGCGGATCTCGATCTCCGGCCGCGACTGCGCCGACGCCACGCTGGCCACTCCGGTGAGGAGCAGCAGCATGGCGATCATGACGCGAACCCATGTCCGCGCCGGTGACGAAACCGTTGGCAACGCCAAGTGTATCACGTGAGGGATCGCGCGAATCAGAAGCGGCGACCGAGCCGCAGGTAGACATTGGGCGACAGGCCACGCTCCGACACGGCCTGCGCGACGTACACACCGAAGGTGCCGAAATCGAAGCCACCGCCAACATCGGTGCGCCACGACGTGATGTCAGGCACGGATCCCTTTGGGTACAGCAGGTTGTCGCTACCGCGCGGTCCCACCAACCAGCCGCGCCCCGAGTTCGCGAACACCACCCACGCGCCGTCGGCCTTCACGCGACTGAACACCCAGCGACGGTCACCGAGATCGTCGTCGCCGAACAGGTTCACGCGGAAGTCACCCTTCCACTCGATCTGCAGGAGGGCCATGCGATCGCACAGCGACGGTCGACCACGCGCGGCGTAGCTCTGTTCGCTCCCCACCGCGCAGGTGCCGACGTCGGTGTCGTTGAGCTGCCGACGGAAATCGAAGCCGGGGAGGGCGTCGAGGCCGCTCACGGAGAATCGACGCTGTGCCGGCAGCGGGTCGCCGTCGAGCCAGCCACCCAGCACCGCGCGCATGTTCAGGGAGCCATGGGGGCCCAGGCGGTTGTAGCGACGCAGGTCGAACAGGGCGCGCGAGTATGCCACGGCAGGCTCCTCGTCCGCTGCACCCACCAAGGGTTCCCCGGCGCGAAGCAGTTGGCCGTTACCGTGTTCGTACTCGCCACGCAGATACCAGCCGGCGCGCGGATCCTTCGGACTGTTGCGCGTGTCGAACGTGGCCGACACGGTCAGCAGCTTCATCACGCCTGCATCGGCCAGCGGATTCACGCGCCACGGCACGTTGTCATTCACGATCGACAGCACGTTGCGCGCCCGACGCGAACTCCAGCGCTCTTCGCCGTACGAGGCGCGCAGCTCTGACCCGCGCCCGGCGAACAGGCTCACGTAGCCCTGACCGCCGTGACGCTGCCAATAGTCGCGATAGTCACGCGTGAACCCGACGGCGTTGAGCCCCACTTCGGTATCAGTGAGCTGCCACGTCTCGACGGCATCGACTTCATCGAAGAGGCGGCCGCCGATTGCCACGCCGGCCCTGTTGCCCTGACGCAGTTCGAACAGCATGCGATGGCCAAGGTTCTCCCGTGTCCATGTCAGTGCGTCGCCGGTCCGGAAAATCCCGACGACTTCAGAGCGCACCCGCGTGTCACCGCTCTGGAAACTGACCCGCGGCCCCACATAGATCGGCAGCCCTTCCACGCGATTATAAGTGTGCGCGGTCGTGACCAGCAGGTCGCTCTTCGTGCGTCCCGCGGTGCCGGGCTCCTCGTCACGCATCCAGCGGGGCCACCGCGAGAAGAACTCGAGATTGGCCACCAGCGTATCGCCCATCTCGTGGTAGCGATACGCCGCGCTCCACACGCGAATCTCGCCGCCCACATTCGGGCGCTCGGGCGAGTCGAAGGTCCCGCCGATGACCGTGAGTGAGCGCTCGATGCGCGCGCCATCGAGCAGCGAGGCGTCGCCATTCAGCACCACCACCTGTCCCGTCACCACGCCGGCCAGCTGCGCGCGGCCACCAAGTACCGCCAGGTCGCCGCGCACGGTGTCGGTGGGCGCCAGCATGAAGTCGCCGCGCACGCGTCGCGTGGCGGGGGCGTTCCACACGGTAGTGACGTCCAGCACCACCTCGCGCGGCACGCCGCCAAGCCGTCGTGAACGTTCCTGGTCGGGATCACGCGTTTCCTGGGCGTGCGTCGCCGTCCACGGCATCGCACTCAGCGCCGCACCGAGCACCCCCCACAGCACCACGAGGACCATTCGTGTCGGACCACGTCGGGTCATGGCAGCCTGCATCCGGTTCTCCTGCTGAGGGTCAAGGGCCCGAGGGCACATCGGCGGCGAGATGAGCGTGGTATTCATTCGCCGGCCGACGCCAATCCCAACCGACGCATGCGCCGGTATAGGTTTGGCCGGTCGGTTTGCAGCCGTCGCGCGGCTTCCGCCACGTTGCCATCACTCTGCGCCAGCGCGGCCGAGATGAGTCGGCGTTCGTAGGCATCGAGGGCATCGCTGAGTGGCATCGTCGGCAGCGTCTCGATCGCGCGTCCGGCGGTGTCGTTCGCCGGCACACTGAACGGGTCGCTGGCCACCGTGGGCAGTACCTGTATGACTTCGGCCCGACCCACCACGCTGCCGGCATGCAGAATCGCCAGTCGCTCCACCACGTTCGCGAGTTCGCGCACGTTGCCGGGCCAGCGATAGCTGCTGAGCGCCCCGAGCGCGTCGTCGTGCCACTGCACCAGCGGTCGTCCGGTGCGGGTGCGGTGACGCGCGGAGAAGTGCCGCACCAGCGCCGGCAGATCGCCCGGTCGGTCGCGCAGCGGTGGGAGCTGAATGGGAATCACATTCAGGCGGAAGAACAGATCCTCGCGGAAGCTGCCGTCGGCCACGGCGCGACCGAGGTCTTTATTCGTGGCGGCCAGAATGCGCACGTCGATCTTGATCGGCTTGCCGCCGCCCACGCGTTCGATTTCGCGCGCTTCGATGGCGCGCAACAGCTTGGCCTGCGCTTCCGCGCCCAAGTCACCGACTTCGTCGAGAAAGAGGGTGCCGGTGTGCGCGAGTTCGAAGCGGCCGAGGCGTCGATCGGTGGCGCCGGTGAACGCTCCGCGTTCGTGCCCGAACATCTCGCTTTCCACCAGATCGCGCGGGATGGCCGCACAGTTCACGCGTATGAACGGACGATCGCGTCGCGGACTGGCCAGATGCAGCGCGGCCGCCACGAGCTCTTTGCCCGTGCCCGATTCGCCGGTGATCAGCACGCGCGCGTCGGTCGGCCCCACTCGGGCAATGAGGGCGCGCACGTCGTGCATCACCGGCGAGTCGCCCACCATCTCGCCCGAGATGCCGAGGTCTTCGCGGAGCGCGGCCGCGGCACGGCGGGCCTGACGCAACTCGAAGGCCGAGGCCAACGCCAGCAGCACCCCTTCGGGCGTGAGCGGCTTCTCGAGAAAGGTGAACGCCCCGAGTTTGGTGGCACGCACCGCATCGGTGAGGGCGGCGCGTCCACTCATCATGACCACCGGCATGTCGGGCCGGCGTTCGCGCAGCTTCTGCAGCAGCGCGAGTCCATCGAGATCGCCCGGCATCATCAGGTCCACCAGCGCGACATCGGGCTCGTTCGCTTCCGCGAGGGCGAGCCCTGCGGCCCCGTCGGCGGCATCGCGCACGTCGTAGCCCTCGGCGCTCAACAGAGCGCCGACCATGCGTCGGATGTTCGGTTCGTCGTCGACGATCAGGACGCTGGGCATGGCGGTGTGAGTCTACCGGTTCGTGTCGACGGGCACCGCAACCGCGGCGGGACGCTGTTCCAGCAGCTTCGACGTGAAACGCTGCGCTTCGCTCAGGCGCTCCATCTCGACGGCGACGGTATCGATGTTGCGTTCCATGGCGTCGAACCGCTGCGCCAGTTGCGCCTCGAGCGCGTTGTCGGCGCGCACGGTGCGGCCGCGACGGTCGAGGTAGCGCGCCACGGCGCGGGCGATCGGCCAGCCGATGAACACCGCGATTACCGAGGCCGCCACGGCCCAGGACATTTGCACCAATCCGCGGGGCACGACGTCGTTGAGCGGAATGGTCGTGGTGTTCGTGCCCTGCGTGAGCACGACATTGCCGCCCTTCACGTTGATGCGCACGTTGTCACCGCTGCCGTCGCCGGTGAAGACGATCGTGCCGGGTGGGAGTGGCGCCGCCGGTGCGCCAGCGATGCGAGGGGCGTTGCTGACGGGATCGGGGATCTGCTGCATTATGTCTCCCGGTTCGTGCTGCGCCGCTGTATCGGCAGGCGCAAAGATATGGTGGTGCCGACGCCGACGGTGCTCGTGGCATCGATGGATCCCCGATGGGCTTCCATCGTTTGCCGGGCGATGGCGAGCCCGAGCCCCGTGCCGCCGGGCTTCGTGGTCACGTACGGATCGAAGATGTGCGCCAATTCCTCCGACGCGATGCCGCAGCCGGTGTCGCGGATCGTGATGGTGACGTACGGTGCCGCAAAGCGAAGGCCGATGTCGATCTGTCCTGACGCGCCACAGGCGTCGACGGCGTTCATCAACACGTTCGTGACCGCGCGCACCAGCGGCTCGTGGAAGCCGTGCACCAGCGGCAGGGTGGCGTCGGCGCTGATCTGCACGGCCAGTCGGTCGGGCACCGTGCTGCGTGCCACACGCGTGACGAGTTCCGACACATCGATGTCGGCGGCCGGCCCATCGGGGAGTCGGCCGAACTGGGCGAAGCTCTTGGCCATCGTTTCCAGGCGTGCCGCTTCCTCAGCCAGCACCTCCACGGTGTCGCGCAACTCCTCGGGGGCAGACCGGCGCAGACGGTCGACCGCGAAGCGAATCGGCGTGAGCGGATTCTTGAGCTCATGTGCGAACCGGCGGGCGGACTCGCGAAACGCCTCCGCGCGCTCGGCCTCGAGCGCCCGTCGTCGTCCCGTGTCGAGCTCTTGGGCCATGGTGCGCATCCCCGTTCGCAATACTTCGAATTCCGGCGCGCCGCGGCGCTCCGGTTGTTCCGGGATGGGCCGCCCCGTGCGGATCAGTCCCGTCCATCCGACCAGTTCGTCGAGCGGACGGCTGAGCTGCCGGCTCAAATGTCCCGCCACCCGTGAGGCACCAACCGCCACCAACAGCACCACCAGCGCTGCGCCGGCTACCACCAGACGCATGGTGCGTCCCGCCACGAAATCGAAACGACGGGCCAACTCCACCGACTGGCGTAGCTCGGCGTCGTGCCGGTCCACCGCCGCCCGCTGCTCGGTGCTGAGCGGCACGGACCGTGTGGCGGCTAGCGCTTGCTCCCCACTGAGGGCGATCCGCTCCCACGCCGATCGGGCCGACAGCATCGACAGCGCCCGACTCGCCGTGCCGACCCCGACGAGCGTGACCGCCACCGTGGGCACGAGGGCGAACAGGATCAGCATCGCGAACAAACGAGACCGGAACGGTGCCCTCGACCCACCGCGCGCGAGCCGACGCCGCTCGCGCTGGGCGTCCCTACGCACGGCCTCCCTACGCGGGCGCACCGGGGAGGGTTTCTCTCCCGGGCCTGTGTGAGGGCGCGATCCGCTTTCGTCAACGGTCGGCTTCCGCATCTCGTTCATAGTCAGTAATTTACGTGGCTGTACCCGATCCCGGAGTGGAATGGCATCGTCGTGGTCCCTAGCCCCGCTGGTCGAGCAACGTGCGCAGGAGCATCCCGCACGCGTGCTCGCCACAAATGGTGAACGGACGTGGACCTATCAGCAGGTGGACGCCGATGCGTCCTCCCTGGCTGCTGCTTTCTCCGAATTGGGACTAGGCACGGGCGACCGCATCGCGGTCAACCTGCCGAACGGCGTCGAGTGGATCATCGCCACGTTGGCCGCCGCGAAGCTTGGGGCGGTCGTGGTGCCGGTCAGTCCGCAGCTCAGCATTCATGATCTGCGCTACCAGCTGCGACACGCCGAAGCGAGTGCCGTCGTCACCATTGAAAAGTGGGACGGCGTCGACTTTCTGCAGCGTTTCGAAGAATTGCTCGGCGATCTACCCGACCTGCAGTACGTGGTCACGGTAGGCGACGAGGACCTGTGGTACGACGACCGGATCTTCCAGTTCGAAGATCTCGTGTCGAGCGGCACCGGGCGACCGGTTCCGCGGCCAGCGGTGTATGACGAGACGGCCGACTTAGCCGTCATGTACACGTCGGGAACGATGGGCAAGCCCAAGGGCGTGCCACTGTCGCACCGGGCGCTGGTGGAAAACGCGGTGCGTGTGGCGGAGATCCTCGAGATTTCGCCCGACGACCGCGTGCTCGGAGCGGTCCCGTTCTTTGCCATCTTCGGCTTCGGCGTCATGCTGGGCACGATGGCACGTGGCGCGACGATCGTGTTGCAACCGTCCTTCGACCCGGCGAGCGCCCTCGCGCTCATCGCCGACGCCAAGGTCACGGTGCTGCACGGCGTGCCCACGCAGTATCACCTCCTCATGCGTGAGGAGGCGTTCAACCCGTCGCGACTCACGTCGCTGCGAGCCGGCGTCATTGCTGGCAGTTCGGTGGACGAGGCGCTGGTGCGCCGGGTGCGTCGCTGGTGCGATGTGCTCGTCGCGTACGGCCTCACGGAAACCGGACCCATCGTCACGATCACCCGCTGCGCCGACAACGACGAACGTCGTGTGAGCACCGTGGGCTGCGCCCTTCCCGGCGTCGAGATCATGGCGATGGATCTCATGACGGGAGAGTTGCACGGACCTGAAGCAGTCGGCGAGATCGCCGTCCGCGGGTCCAATCTCATGCGGGGCTATCTCCGCATGCCGGCCGAGACCGCCAAGGTCATGACGCCGGACGGTTTCTTCCTCACCGGTGATCTGGGGATCATCGATGAGGATGGCTATGTGAAGATCGTCGGGCGGCGGCAGGAGACGATTTCGCGCGGGGGCATGCAGCTCTACCCGCGCGAACTCGAGGATCGTCTGCGTGCGCATCCGGCAGTAGACGATGTCTGCGTGATCGGCGTGCCCCATGATGTCATGGGAGAGCTGGTGTGCGCGTGCATCGTGCCAGTAGAAGGGGCAGTCATCACGGGTGGCGAAATCAAACGCTTCGCCCAGGAAACGATGGCGGCCGACAAGGTTCCCGATTTCGTCCGCTTCTTCGATGTCTTTCCCATGACGGGAAGTGGCAAAGTGCGGCGGCGAGAACTCGCGCGGGCAATCGCGCTGAGTGCGAATTCGATGAGCGCCTCGGCGCTGCACGGCAACGCGCTCGATCACTCCGTTTCGTATCCAGGCTAGTACATGAGTCGACATGACACCCGGTCCCGCAGTGCGGCACCGTCTCGTACCATCGCGCCATTCCATCGTGGACCGCAGGCCGTCACTCCGATGACGTCGCCGAATGCCGCGCCCCCGGCCCACGCACCGAACGCCGCGCTGCTCATCGATTTTGACAACGTCACGATGGGCATCCGCTCCGACCTGCAGGGAGAGCTGAACAACCTCCTCTCGTCGGACATCGTCAAGGGCAAGGTCGCGGTACGCCGCGCCTACGCCGACTGGCGCCGCTATCCGCAGTACATCGTGCCGCTCACCGAAGCGTCGATCGATCTGATCTTCGCCCCGGCCTACGGCTCGTCGAAGAAGAACGCGACCGACATCCGGCTCGCCATCGACGCGATGGAGCTCGTCTTCACGCGCCCCGAGATCGGCACCTTCGTGCTCCTCTCCGGTGACTCCGATTTTTCGAGCATGGTCATCAAGCTCAAGGAGTACGGCAAGTACGTGATCGGCGTCGGTATCCGCGAGTCGTCGAGCGACCTGCTCGTCATGAACTGCGACGAGTACTACTCGTACAACGCGCTCGCCGGTCTCACTAAGACGGGCGACGACGAGTCGACCCGCTGGGATCCGTGGCAGCTCGTGACCGAGTCAGTGAATCGCATGAAGCGCAACGGTGACGTGATGCGCTCCGACCGGCTCAAGCAGGTCATGCAGGAGATCGACTCGTCGTTCGACGAGAAGAACCTCGGCATGCCGAAGTTCTCGCGCTTCGTACAGGACGCAGCTCACAAGGGGCTGCTCAAGGTCACGAAGCTCGACAGCGGCCAGCTCGAGATCGACACGCCCGATGGCAGCATCGCACCGGCATCGAGCGCGAGTGCCGCTGCACCGGCGGAACCGCGCCGTGAAGAAAGCGATCGTGAGCGCGACGAACGTCGTGGTCGCCGTGGCCGTCGTGGCCGTGGCCGCGATCGGTTCGACCGCACGCCAGTCGACGGCGAAGTGCGCGACGCGGCGCAGGACGCCGCCGACGCCGAGCATGATGCCGCCGACGATGCCGCAGAGGCGGCGGAGTTGGCTGGTTTCGCGCCGCTGACCGAGACGACCGCCGTTGATGTGCCGACGGACGCCGATGCGACCGGTGAGCCGGGCGTTGATGCGACGGCTGATGCCGCCGGCGACGGCGAACGGGAAGCGCGTCGTGGTCGCAACCGTCGTGGCCGTGGCCGCGATCGGTTCCGCGATCGTGACGGTCGTGAGCCGCGTGTTGAGGCTGATGCCGCGGCGCCGGTTGATGGCGCGGTGGCTCCGGTCGCGGCTGACGTAGTCGCTGCCGTGGTCGCTCCGGTGTTTGTCGCACCAGTTGCTGCCACGCCGGCCGCCGCCACACCGACCTTTGGCTCGGCGGTGGCGGGTCATATCGGCAGTAGCGGTGAGCGTCTCACGCGCAGCGAGGCCTTCGACCTCGTGCGTCGTGCCGTTGAAGCGTTGGTGCAGGGCGACGATTCGACGAGCGCCAGCGCGGCGCGCACGAAGGCGTTCGAACTGCTCGGTCGCGACAGTGAATCGTTGAGCTCGCGCATGTTCGAACGCATCCTGCAGGACGCGCATGACGCGAACATGATTGACCTCCGTCGTCGTGGAAACGACTTCGAAGTCGCTCGGGCCGCTGATGCTGCGTCGATCGTGGAGCAGCTCAAGACGGTGGACGACGCGCAGAAGGCCGAGGCCAAGGCGGCCGCGGCACTGCTACCGCAGGCGCCGCGTGGTATGGGCGCCCGTGGTGTGGCTCCGCGCGGTGGATCGCGTGGACGTGCCCCGGCCGGTCCGCCGGCCGATCTGCTGATGTTCGGCGTCGTTGGTGCCCGTCCGGTTGGAGCGGTTGCTCCGGCCACAAACGGATCGGCCGCTCCGGCGATGCAAGCGCCGGTGGCCGTCGCACCGGTGATCACCACGACCGCGCCGGTCGTGGTCGACGCCTCGGCCGCTCCAACTCGTGGTCGTGCTGGCAAGCCGGCGGCCACGAAGGAGACGCCGGTAAAGGCGGTTCCCGCCAAGGCGGTTCCCGCCAAGGCCGCTCCCGCCAAGGCCGCTCCGGCTAAGGCACCCGCGCCTGTCGCCAAGAAGTCGGTGGCCAAGGCACCGGCCAAGGCACCGGCCAAGGCACCGGCCAAGGCACCGGCCAAAGCACCGGCCAAGGCGCCGGCCAAGGCGCCAGCCAAGCCCGCGCCAAAGGCCGTTAAGGCCCCGGCGAAGGCCGCCAAGCCAGCGGCCAAGGCTCCGGCCCCAGCCGCCAAGAAGGCGGCGGCCAAGGCTCCGGCCAAGAAG
>CAITQY010000097.1 GCA_903894655.1 uncultured Gemmatimonadota bacterium | reverse complement strand
TGTGCCGCTGAATCGGGCCGGTACGCTGCATCGCATCGGTAAGCGCGCGAACACGCTGCTGCAAGAGCTGGGGCGGGAGGCGACGCACGCCGAGATCGCCGAGGGGATGGACATCACCGAGGAAGAAGTCGCCAAGACGATGTCGATCTCGCAGGTGCACTTGTCGCTCGATGCGCCATTGACGCCGGGCGAGGACAACCGCCTGATCGACTACCTGCCCGACACGAACCACGCCACGCCCGACGAACAGACCTTCGAGAAGGCGCTCACGGAAGCGATCGAGGATTCCCTCGGCAGCCTCAAGGAGCGCGAGTCGAAGATCCTGCGCTTGTATTTTGGCATTGATGATACCGAACCGATGACGCTCGAAGAGATCGGTTCGCAGTTGGGCATCACGCGCGAGCGAGTGCGTCAGATCAAGGAGAAGGCACTCTCGCGTCTCCGGCACGTTTCACGAGCCAAGTCGCTCGAAAGCTTCCTAGGCTGAGCCCGTCCTGATTCTATGGCTTCTACGTATTCTTTCGACGTCACCACCAGCGTCGACCTGCAGGAAGTGGACAACGCGGTCAATCAGACGCAGAAGGAGATCGCCCAGCGATTCGACTTCAAGGGCGCGCTGGTCGAGATCGAGTTCAAGCGGACCGATAGCATCGTGAACCTCGCCACTGACAGCGATATGCGCATGGAGGCGTTGTTCGACGCATTGCGCGGCAAGCTGATCAAGCGCGGCGTGCCGGTGAAGAATCTCGAGATCGGCGACGTGAAGCCGGGTGGCGGCGACGTGCTCCGCCGAGAGATCAAGCTCAAGATGGCGCTCGATTCCGATCAGGCGAAGAAGGTGTCGGCCACGATCAAAGAGGCCAAGCTCAAAAAGGTCACGGCGAGCATTCAGGGCGATCAGGTGCGCGTCTCGAGCCCCGACAAGGACGCGCTGCAGGATGCCATCGCGGTGCTTCGAAAGGCCGACTTCGAGGTGGAGCTGCAGTTCGGCAATTTCCGCTAGAGGGCGAGTAGGCTAGCTTTCCCAGATGCTCAAGTTCGGTCTGGTCACCCTCGGGTGCGATAAGAATACGGTAGACTCCGAGCGGTACCTGGCCGATCTCGTCGCTCATGGCGGCGAACAGGTGACCGATCTGCGTGACGCCGAAGTGGTGGTGGTCAACACCTGCGGCTTCATCGACGCCGCCAAGGCCGAATCGATCGAAGCGATCGTGGCGGCGGCACGCTTGAAAGACGACGGCAAGTGCCAGGCGGTGTTTGCCATTGGCTGCATGGTGGAGCGGCACAAGGCGGAGCTCGAGGAGGCGCTGCCCGAGGTGGACGTCTTCCTGGGTAACTCCGAGACCGACCGCCTCATTCCCGAGCTCGTGGAACGGGGGCTGCTGGGCGGGTCGCTGGTGGAGCATCCCGGCGTGCGCCTGTTCGGCGGTGATCTGCCGCATGTGCGCTACCTCAAGATCTCCGAAGGGTGCGACCATGGCTGTGCGTTCTGCGCCATTCCGCTCATGCGCGGCAAGCATCGCTCGTTCGCGCTTGATGATCTAGTGAAGGAAGCGCAGCTGCTGGAAGTGCAGGGCGCACGCGAAATGAACCTCGTGGCGCAGGACCTCGCGCACTACGGCCGCGACCGTCGTGATGGCGTCGCGTTGCCCGAGCTGCTGGAAGCGCTGCTGCGCGAAACGTCGATCCCGTGGATCCGCAACATGTACCTCTACAGCACCGGCATCACGCCGCGGCTGCTCGAGGTCATCGCCGCCAATCCGCGGATCGTACGCTATCTCGATACCCCCATGCAGCACGGCTCCGATGCCGTGCTCGCGCGGATGCGCCGCCCCGAGCGTCAGAAAACCATCCGGGAACGCCTCGCGCAGTATCGCGCGATCGTGCCCGACTTGGCCGTGCGCACCTCGGTGATCGTTGGTTTTCCGGGTGAGACCGAAAGCGATTTCGAAATCCTCTGCGAGTTTCTCGAGGAGATGCAGTTCGATCGCGTGGGCGTGTTCACCTATTCGCCGCAGGAAGGCACGCGCGCCAACAGCATGGAAGACGACGTCGCCGATTCGATCAAGCAAGAGCGCAAAGAGCGCATCGAGGAGTTGCAGCGCGCAATCACGTCGGAACGCTACGAGCGCTTCCTCGGCGTCGAAGCGCGCGTATTGGTGGAGCGCGCGTCCGACGTGAGGGGCGAGATGTTGTGCCGCGCGCCGTGGCAGGCTGATGACATCGATGGCCTGGTGCAGGTGCCGATCAGCGCCGCCGCGGGCATCATGACGCCCGGCGCGTTCGCCGACGTACGTATCGAGCAGGTGGTGGACGACTACGATTTCCGCGCCACGCTGTTGCGCGTGGCCGAGCACGCGACGGCGCCGGTGCGCCGTGCGTCGCGCACCTTGCCGCTGGTGGGCAGTGGCATTCCTGACAGTTCTTCCGTGGGGAGTTTCGGCCGATGAGCAGTCCGACAGAACTCGCAGCCATGTTGACGTCGCGCCCGAGCGCGCGTTCCGCCGAGATCATGGCGCGAGCGCGCGCTCGTTTCCCGGGCGGTGTGAATTCGCCCGTCCGCGCGTTTGGTGGCGTCGGTGGTGAACCGTTCGTGGCCAAGCGCGGTAAGGGGGCGCGCGTATGGGACGCCGACGGCAACGAATATCTCGATTACATCCTGTCGTGGGGCCCGCTGGTGCTGGGCCACGCGCCCGACGTGGTCCTCGAGGCGGTGTCGCGCGCGATGCAGGATGGCACGAGTTTCGGCATGCCCACCGAGCGCGAAGTCGAGCTGGCCGACAAGATCGCCGAGCGGATGCCCCACATGGAAATGGTGCGCTTCACGTCCAGCGGCACCGAGGCGGCGATGACCATCGCGCGGCTGGCCCGTGCCATCACGGGTCGCGAGTACATCCTCAAGTTCGAAGGCTGTTATCACGGTCACGCCGACGCCTTTCTCGTGCGCGCCGGATCGGGTGTGGCCACGCTGGGGCTTCCCGATTCACCGGGCGTCCCGGAAGCGCTGGCGAAGCTCACATTGACCTGCCGCTACAACGATCTCGAGGAGGCGGCCCGCATCGCCCGCGAGTTCCCGCTGGCGGCGATCATGCTGGAGCCGATCGTGGGCAACAGCGGGTTTATCGAGCCGCTCCCCGATTTCATCCCCGGATTGCGGAAGATCGCTGACGAAACCGGGGCGTTGCTCGTCTTTGATGAAGTCATGACCGGTTTCCGTATCGCCTTCGGCGGCGCTCGCGAGCGCTTTGGTGTCACCCCCGATCTCACG
>CAITQY010000096.1 GCA_903894655.1 uncultured Gemmatimonadota bacterium | reverse complement strand
GAGGTCACTGACCTGCAGCGCGACCGCGCCGAGTCGCGTGGCGGACGGCACGCGATACTCGGATGGCGCGCGGCCATAGCTGCCGGCCAGCGCCCGATCGGAGCCCGTCTCCGTATCGGCCTGCGTGCCGAACATGTCGTGACGGCTGATCCCCATGAGTCGTTCCTCCCTGTGGACGCCGACGGTACCTGACGGAGTGCAACGCCGTGAGGCGTACACCCTGTACACTATCGCTCCACCATGGCTTTTTCGGCAATCATCGCGCCTCCAGACGGAGCGGCGCTAAAACTCGATCTGCGCCCCCATCTCCACGACCCGGTTCGACGGGAGTTGGAAGAACTGCGCCGCCGACTGCGCATTCCGCGCCATCAACACGAAGAGCCGCTTA
Organism: uncultured Gemmatimonadota bacterium; assembly: GCA_903894655.1. Taxonomy (GTDB): domain Bacteria; phylum Gemmatimonadota; class Gemmatimonadetes; order Gemmatimonadales; family Gemmatimonadaceae; genus Gemmatimonas. The sequence continues at coordinate 3,201 of CAITQY010000096.1, read as the reverse complement.
CGCCAACGGGCCATCTTGGTCGGGCCGGTGGGGAGCAGGCGCTCGTGCCCAAGGTAGTAGCTCGTTTCCATCGGCCGGGCGATGATGCCCTGCTCCGCACACTGCGCAAGCAACGCCGGCACATCCGGACTCTCCATGAAGCCGAAGCGGGCCGTCACGCGCCAGAATCCATGGTCGAGCGACGACACCGTCACCCGCTCCTCGCGCGGCACGGTGGGCGTGTTGCTCGCGGTGATCGACATTAGCACGACCTGTTCGTGTAGCGCCTTGTTGTGCTTGAGATGATGCAGCAGCACCACCGGCGCGCCCTTGCTGTCGCTCGTCAAAAACACCGCCGTGCCGGGTACGCGCGGCGCCGGCCGACGGCCGAGTTCGTTCAGCATGAGGTCGAGCGGCAACCCAGCCCGTTGCAGCAACTGCTGCAAGGCGAGACGCCCGCGTTTCCACGTGGTCATCAGCAGCAGCAACGCGGCGGCGAGCACGAGCGGCACCCAGCCACCGGCGGCAATCTTGATCACGTTGGCGCCAAGGAAGGCGAAGTCGACCACGAAGAAGAACGCCGCGAGCGACACCACCTGCCAGAGCGGCCAGTTCCATCGCGTCCGTGCCACCACGGCGAACAGCAGTGTCGTGATCGACATGGTACCGGTTACCGCAATGCCGTAGGCCGCACCAAGCGCGGAGGATGACCTGAAGCCAAGCACGATGCACACGGTACCGATCATCAACGCGAAATTGATCTGTGGGATGTAGATCTGCCCGTACTCCTCATGCGATGTCTGCACGATCGTCATGCGCGGCAGATACCCGAGCTGCATCGACTGACGCGCCAGCGAGAAGGCGCCGGAGATCAACGCCTGCGACGCGACGATCGCCGCCAGCGTCGCGATGATCAGCAGGGGGATGAGAAACCACGAGGGCGCCAGCAGATAGAACGGATTGCTCACCGCCGCCGGATCGCGCAGCAGCAGCGCGCCTTGGCCGAAATAGTTCAGCAGCAGCGCCGGCAGCACGACCGCGAAGAATGCCCGGCGGATCGGCACTTTGCCGAAATGACCCATGTCGGCATACAACGCTTCCGCGCCGGTGACGGAGAGAAAGACCGCCCCCAACGCGATGAATCCGTGCGTGCCATGATGCAGCATGAAACGCAGACCGTGCAGCGGATTGAGCGCTGCCAACACCTGCGGTGTGTCGGCGATCGACCTGAGGCCGAGCGAACCGATCACGATGAACCACACCAGCGTGAGCGGGCCGAACGCCCGGCCGACGGTGGCGGTCCCAAAGCGTTGGGCGGCAAAGAGCACCACGAGAATCACCAGGGTGATCTCCACCACATACGCGGACAGCGTTGGCGTCACGATGCCGAGCCCTTCTACCGCGCCGAGGACGGAAATCGCTGGCGTGATGATACCATCCCCGTACAACAGAGCCGTCCCGAACACGCCGAATAGGATGAGCGCGGTGCGTCGGCGGCGGCCAATCCGTTCCGACGTGTCCTGCAGCAGCAGCGCGAGCATCGCGAGCACGCCACCTTCGCCGTTGTTATCCGCCTGCAAAATGAAGACGAGATACTTCGCCACCACGACCAACAGAATCGACCACGTCACCAGGCTCAGGATGCCGTACACGTTGACGGCGTCCGGCAGTAGGCCATGCGACGGACCGAAGGCCTCCTTCATGGCATACAGCGGGCTGGTGCCGATGTCGCCGTAGACGACGCCCAGTGCCGCGAGGGTCAGCAGCGAAAGTCGGCGACCCGTCGGACGATCCGACGAGCCATGGGGCGAGACAGCAGGTGACGCGAGTGTCATGCTGTGATGCTAGCACGACCGGCATCAAGACCGCACAAAGGCCATCCGCTAGGCCATCAAGATTTCACAAAGATGCCGCGGGCAGCTCGAGCACAAAACGGCTTCCGCCGCCGTCGCGCGCCTCATACATCAAATGCCCATCCTGCAGTTCGGCCAGACGACGGGCGATCGACAACCCGAGGCCGGCCCCGTTGGCGTCAGGAATCGCGCCGAGCCGCTGAAACGGTTCAAAGATCCGTTCACACTCGGCATCCGAAATACCGGGCCCGCGGTCGGCGACGGCGACCCGTACCACGTCACCCACCCGCTCGACGCTCACGTCGATCGGCTGATCGGGCGGCGAATACTTGTCGGCGTTCTCGAGCAGGTTGACCACGATCCGCAATGATTGCGTGAAGTCGAGGTGCGCCAGCAGCAACGGCTCGTCGGGCGGCAACTGGACATCGATGACGCGATGGACCAGCGCGCCGGACACCCGTTGCAGCGCGGCCCCCAGAAGATCTTCGATGGCGGTGATCTGCGGTGCGATGGGCGTAACACCGCCATTCAAACGCGACAGGTCGAGCAGATCGGCCACGAAGCGATTCAAGCGATCCGCTTCCTCCTCGATGATCGCCGCACGATCGTCCCCTTCGAGTCGGATCGCATTGGCCAGTGCCTTGATGGTGGTGAGTGGCGTACGCAAATCGTGCGACACCGACGCGAGCACGGCGTCTTTCATCTTGTCGGTCTGGCGAAGCGCCTCGGCATGCTCGGCCTGCGTGATCAGCCGTTCACGCTCGATGCCGAGCGCGGCGTAGTAGCTGATGGCGCGCAGGAAGCGCTGACGCGACGGCGTGAGTTCGAGCGGCAATCGACGTTCGATGTGCACCACCCCCACCACACGATCGTGCACCCGCAAGGGCAGCAGCAGCCCACACGCATCGGCGATGCCGGCGCCGGCAGTGATGTCCAGCGGACTCGCGGCGCTGCCGTTGGCCTTCGGTACGACGCCTACGCGCATGGAGCCATCGCAGCGCTCCACCCCCACGCGCCCATGTTCGGCCACCCATTGCAGGAGATGAGCACGCGTCGGCATGCCGAGGTCGCGAGACGGCGGCGCGGGCTCTTTCGCGGCCGGCGCGGGGGCCGCCGCCACCAACGTCCCGCGCTCCGCGACCAGCGTGAGCGCGCCACCTGACTCACTCACGGCATGGATGCGACAGCGATCGACCCCCAGCGCCTCCTGGATCACGCCCGCAATCGCGGCCAGTGCCTGCTCGGCGGGGCCGGCGTTCAGTGTCTCGGCGCCGAGCACGGCCAAGCGGTCGATTTCAGCGGCGCGCTCCCACGCCATGCGGGCTTCACTTTGTGCCACCGACAATAAATGGGCAGCCACCGCGCTCGT
>CAITQY010000095.1 GCA_903894655.1 uncultured Gemmatimonadota bacterium | reverse complement strand
GCCGCCGCACGTCTACCGCCGCATCATCGGGATCCCTTCGATCGGATGCTGATCGCCCAAGCGCGGGTCGAAGGTCTCGTCGTCATCACGCGGGACTCCTCCTTTACGCGGTACGATCTCAAGCTCATCGGTGCGTAGCGGCGACCACGCGCCGGCGCGCGAACTCACACTGGGGTTGTGATGCACAGCGCCCCACCACGCGTTTGCGTCGTGGGGCGTCGTGCATCACGTGGTGCCAACGTAGTACGCGTTGCTTAGAACGCGGCGATGTCGAGATAGGCCTGCCGAAAGGTTTCGACCTGCGGTAGCGTCGCATCTTCCAGCGACGGGGCGTAGCCCACAAACACATCCTGGCTGGCCACGCGCTTCACGGGCGCATCGAGCCACGCGAAGCATTCATCCGCGATGCGCGCGGCGATCTCGGCACCGTAGCCCCACGAGCGCGAATCCTCGGTGGCCACAATGACCCGGCCGGTCTTCTTCACACTGGAGAACACGGCTTCCTCGTCCCACGGCGAGAGGGTGCGCAGGTCGATGACCTCGACGCTCGGTCCGCCTTCCTCCGCGAGCTGATTGGCGGCCACGAGGGCACGATGCACCGTGGCCCCGTACGTGACGAGCGTGATGTCGGTGCCGTCGCGCAGCACGCTCGCCTTGCCAAACGGGATCATGAAATTCGGGCCTGGGTAACGGCCCTTGTTGTACGTCTGGCGATACAGGTGCTTGTGCTCGAGGAACAGCACCGGGTCTTCGCTGCGAATGGCGGTGCGGAGCAGGCCGTTCGCGTCGAGCGCGTTGCTGGGGCACACCACGCGCAGGCCGGGCGTGTGCGTGAACAGCGACGCGCCCGTTTGCGAGTGGTAGGGGCCGCCGCGGATGTAGCCGCCGTACGTGGTGCGAATCACGACCGGCGCATGAAACGCATTGTTGGAGCGCCAACGCATGGTGGCGAGTTCATCGCGGATCTGCATGAAGGCCGGCCAGATGTAGTCGAAGAACTGAATTTCGACCACCGGCTTGTAGCCGCGGTGCGCCAGACCGATGGCACGTCCGATGATGTTGGCTTCAGCTAGCGGCGAGTTGTACACCCGGCCGCTGCCGAACTTGGTCTGCAGGCCGAACGTCACCTTGAAGACGCCGCCTTTGCCCTTGACTTTGCCGAGGTGCTCCTCGCGCGATAGGTCGGCCACATCTTCGCCGAACACCAGAATCCGTTCGTCACGCGCCATCTCGTCACGCATGCACGCGTTGAGCAGATCCACCATGGTGGTCGGCTCGCCCGTGAACTGCGGATCGTCTTCTGTATCGAATTGTTCGGCCGTGGGATCGACGTCCGGCGAGTATACGCCGAACATGACCGTGTCCGCGCCAGGCTGCGGCTGAGCGAGCGCATCGTCGGTCGCCACGAGGATCTCGGCGTCGACGGTGTCGCGCAGCGCCTGCAGTTCGTCGGCGGTGGCTAGCCCTTCGGCGAGCAGGTAGCGCGGGAACGTGGTGAGCGGATCACGCGCGGCGTCGGCCTCTCGTTCGTCTTTGGGACGATAGAACACTTCATCGTCGGAGAGCGAGTGCGAGTACGGGCGGATCACCTTGGCATGCACGAAGGCCGGTCCCTTGCGCTCACGGGCGTAGGTCACGGCGCGGTCGAGTGCCGCGTACGACGCCAGGAAATCGCAGCCGTCCACTTCTTCGACGTACAGTCCAGGGAACGAGGCCACCAGCTTCGAGATCGAGCCGCCGGCCGTGTTCACTTCCACCGGCACCGAGATCGCGTAGCCGTTGTCTTCCACGAGATAGACCAACGGCAGCTTGAGATTGCACGCCGTGTTCAGCGACTCCCAGAACTCCCCTTCGCTGGTGGTCCCGTCTCCGGTGGTCACGAGGGTCACCTCGTCGCCGGGGAACCCGTCGGTGAGCTGCCCCTGCGACGCGCGCAACGTCGACTCGGCGTTGCCGACGGCCTGCAGGAACTGCGTTCCCGTGGGCGACGAGACCGACGCGATGTTGAGCTCCTTCTGGCCCCAGTGGCTCGGCATCTGCCGACCGCCCGAGTTCGGATCGACCGCGGCGCCGACAGCGCTATACAGCATTTCGGCAGGCGTCATGCCCAGCTGGAGGCAGAGTGCCCGGTCGCGATAGTACAGGTAGAACCAGTCGTACGACGGACGCAGCAACAAGCCGGCCGCCGCGAGGACGGCTTCATGACCGGCGCCCGAGATCTGAAAAAAGATCTTGTTCTGGCGCTTGAGCTGAATCTCTTTGTCGTCTAACCGGCGCGACGTGTACATCACGCGGTAGGCGTTTACCATCTGCTCACGGGTGAGCGCGGGCTCGGCAGCAGCTCCCTTGCGGGGGCGGCTTGGGCGGGTCGAAGTGGCCATCGAAATGATCTGGAGGGCTGGAGACAGATTGCCCCTAAACGTAGCGCGTTCGCAAGCGGATGAGACATTCTGCGGCGGGGGGCATGCCGTGCTTGCCTGACGTCGCCGTTTGCGGCAGGTTCAGAATGCGGTCTCTACCCTCTGGTGAAAATCTATGCATGCACCCACTGCTTCCATGGCGCCGTCCAGCGGCCACTGCATCTTCTGCGATCTGATTCGCGGCGCCGCCGAAGTCTCGATCTGCTACGAGGATTCGGTCGCGATCGCCTTCCTCGATATTCAACCGGTCAACCCCGGTCACGTGCTGGTCGTCCCGCGTGAGCACTATGAAGTGCTGCAGGATATCCCGAAGGACGTCGGCGCCCACCTGTACATGGTGGCCACGAAGCTGATCCCGCGGGTGCAAACGGCGTCGGGGGCGACCGACATGAACATCGTCGTGAACTCGGGCGCGGCCGCTGGTCAGAACGTGATGCATTATCACATTCACCTGATCCCGCGCCGCGAAGGCGACGGGTTCGATGTGCCGCTGCCGTTCCCCGGCTCCCAGATGCCGAACCGGCAGCAGCTCGACGGCATGGCCGCCCGCATCGGTAGCATGCTGCGCGACCCGCTTTCGAACAGCGGCATGAAGGGGTAAGCCGGAAAGGATGTAACGGTCCGGCTGTCGTCTTGACGGGAGCAGGAACGTGCTCGTATCGTCGTGAGGTCCGACCGATCATAGCAGCGATCGCTTCAGCTTTGGTGTGCGTGTCCACCCGGTTTTCCAGGAGGATGATGCGTTCCACTCGCCGTAGTTCCTGCCCGTGCCCGTCGGCCCACCCGCCGGCACGCTCCCGGCCCTCCTCGCGCCGGCTCGGTCGCACCGACCGTTCTCCACGCCCCGTCGTGAGGCTCACTGCCTCCGTCGGGGCGTCGTCACTTCGGCCACACGTGGCAGCCCACGTGGCGGAAAAAAGGGCGCTGCGCCGCGCCGCGCTGCGCGACTGCGGCCAACGCTGCGTGTACTGCGCCACGCGACTCGATCATCGCAATGCCACGCTCGATCACGTGGTGCCGTTGGCCCGCGGCGGAGCGCACGACCCGGGTAACCTCGTCACGGCGTGTGGCCCGTGTAATCGGCTCAAGGGCGATATGCTCCCGTTTGATTTCCTCGCCCGCCATCCGTGGGCGGGGGCGAATTTCGTGCGCTACGCGCGGGCGGTACATCGCGCCCTCAAACGTGGCGCACGGCGTGCCGTGAGTCTGGCCTTCGCGCGGGCGGATCTCATGGCGGCTTAGGTCGCTCGCGCTGCGCGCGCCGAGCGTCTTCGGCAGTTACCGTTCGCTATGGACGCCCGGCGGATGATCAGGACGTATTCACGGTGAAGCCGACCGCGGCGCCGTACTGGCGGAGAGAGACAGATGCGTTGGACCCCGGGTGGACGCAGTGACAATCTTGAAGATCGTCGTGGTGCGAGCGGCCGCGGTGGGTGATGACCGCCTCCAGGCAATGTCGACGGGGCGCGTGAACCCCGAGTCGTTTACGCACGGGTCGTCGGCCGACCGGAAGGCCTGGTTCAGGAAGGGATTCCAGTCGGGCGATCCGCGCTCGTGCGATACCTTCGGGCAGAGAGGCTGATTCGTGAGTATGTCAAATGGATACGCGCCGCGCGATGGCGTCCTCGAAGAGCAGACATGGCCGGCCATGCGTGACGGTGAGTGGCCGGTGGCGCTGCTGCCCTTCGGTGCCACGGAACCGCACAACACGCATTTGCCGTATGGTACCGACACCATCATGGGGCGCGAGGTGGCCGCGCGCGTCGCGGCCGCATGCGCCGCACAAGGTGTCCGAGTGGCGGCGTTACCCGCGGTGCCGTTCGGGGTGAACACCACGCAGCTCGATCTGCGCTTCACCATCAACATGATGCCAAGCACGCAGTTGGCCGTGTTGCGCGATGTGGTGAGGAGTCTCGAGCCGCACGGCGTGCGCGCACTGGTGCTGTTGAATGCGCACGGTGGGAATGAACTGCGGGCGCTGGTGCGTGAAGTGCAGCCCGGCACGCCGATCGTGCTGGCCATCGTGAACTGGTGGCAAGCGGGCGATCACGGAGTGTTCGAGTGTGCCGGTGATCACGCCGGCGAGCTCGAGACGGCGGCGATCATGCACGTGGCACCGCACCTCGTGGTGCCCGACCGCCACACGTGGGGCGATGGCCACGCCAAACCCAGCGTGTTCGACGGCGTGCGCAGCGGCTGGGCGTGGCTGCCGCGTCGCTGGACGCAGGTGACGGCCGATACCGGCGTGGGCGATCCGCGTGCGGCCACGCCGGAGAAGGGCGCCGCGTTCGTGGCGCAGGCCGTCGAGCGGATGGCGGCGTTCTGCGTGCAGCTGGCGAGCGCGGATCCCAAGGCGATGTGGGCGGACCAGTAAGTACGCCTGCGCAACACGTCGCACCCACCGGCGTCCCTCACGGATCGTCGGACCGAGCTCGAGCTAGACGATCAGTAGTCCACCGGTCGCAGATACGATTCGCCGATGCCGGACTGGCTGAGTAGCGCAGTGGCGGGCGGCCGGCGCTTCCAGTGGGTGCCATTCAAGCGCTTCGATACCAGCGTGAGTTCGTCGCTCTGGAAGCCGCGCGAACGGAGCGCCTCGTGCGAGAAACCGTGCAGCATGCCGTTCAGGATTTCGTCGGCGCGCGCATAGCTGATCCCGAGATCGCCTTCGTCGGTCTGTCCGGCGATGAGATCAGCGGTGGCCGGCTTGGTGATGATGATGTCAGGCACCCCCAAATGACGAGCGAGTGCCCACACCTGCGTTTTGTAGAGGTCACCGATCGGATTGATCGGCGGGGAGTCGTCGGCGTGCCACGTGAAGTAGCCGAAGAGGCGTTCGGTCTTGTTACCGGTACCCAGGGGCAGGGCGCGATATCGGGCCGATAAGTCGAACAGCGCGATCATGCGCATGCGCGCCATGATATTGCCGCGACGCGAGGCGTCGGCGTCGGGTTCGGCGGTGAGATAGCCGTCCACGGCGAGACTGATGTCCACCGTGCGCGACTCGATACCGAGGGCGTCAATCACGAGCTGGGCGTGGTCGAGTGACTCGGCGCTCGAGGTGCGATACGGGAGGCGCACCCCGATCACGTTCTCGCGGCCGACGGCGCGCGCGGCCAGGAATGCGGTGACGGCGGAGTCGACACCACCGGAGATGCCGATCACAACTTTCCCGAAGCCACGGCGCGTGAGCTCTTCGCGCAGGAAGCCGGTCAGCCATTCCTCAGTCATCTCGGCGTCGATGGCCAACGGCGGCGGGCCACCGTGGTCGCGTAGCTCGTGCCGGATCACGGGCAGCGATTCGGGAATCGCGCGCACAAACGAGTTGGCGCGCAGCAGGGCTTCGGTGGGGACGGCAAATTCACCGGTGCTGAAGCCTCGGGCCCCGCGCAGTAAATCAGCGGCGGCGGGCTCGGGTCCGTCGTAGGACAAGGACACCGGCGCGCCGTCCCGGACTCGACGGATGTTGTCGAGCACGTGCGGCAGGGCCACGCGGAGGTCGCTGAGCAGCGGCCCGTCGGCGCGGGCGCGCACGAGGTCATCGAGATCCACCGTGAGGGACACGAACGACTCATCCCACACCGGGGCGCGGCCGCGCACGTCGCCGCCGGGACCGACCAAGTGCGAGGTGCCGAAAAAGCGCTTGCCGCCCTCGGAGCCGACCAAGTTCACGAAGCTGGTGTAGACGCCCTGTTCTTCGGCGATGTCGCGAATGAGCCGTTCCCAGCGCGCGGCACTGTACGGACCGGCGATGCCGTCCTCGCGCGGCCAGATGCCGCGGGCGGGGGCGGCCGACGACACGAACACCACCTGCGCGCCGTCGAGGGCGGCGATCGTACCGCTGATAGAGTGCCAGGCGTCTTCGCACACCAGAATGGCCGCCCGACCCCACGGGGTCTCAAAAGCGCGGATATCGGTGCCGCGTTCCACGAAGCGCTCTTCGTCGAACAGCCCATAGGTGGGCAGGTAGTTCTTGCGGTGCACGTGCCGGATCACCGGCGGACCGTCGTCGAGGCCGATGGTGAGGTACGCCGCACTGTTGTGCAGGGTGTCCCGCCAGCGCTCGTAAAAGCCGATCACGAGATCAATGGCGACGCAGTCGATGCCGGCGGCCGCGCAGGCGGTGCGGTAGGCGTCATCGAGCTCGTAGGCCAACGCACCAGCGGTGCAGGCGACCTCACGGACGCCCCCTTCCACGAAGTAGCCCGACAAGGCTGTCTCGGGGAAATGCACGACCTGCGGTCGCGGGACGAGGGTGGAGGCTTGCGCGCACAGGCGCCCGATCCGGGCGAGGTTGGCGGCTACATCGCCCTTGCGAGGGGCGAACTGGCAGAGAGCCAGCGTCAGCGGACGAATCGGTTCACCAGGCATGCATGCAAAGATAGGAGGAGCACCGCGGATCGCCTACGGTCTGGCGCGCGCTTCGGCCGCCGAGCAGGGATGAACCGGCGTGCCGTCGAGCGTGTACAATTCCCCCATGCGCTCTCTGCAATCCCAACACGGTCGTTCTTCCATGACCGCCGTGTTCATGGTGTGCCGGCCCCTCGTGTTGGCGCTCCTCCCGGCTGGTCTGGCGGCGCAGGCAGCGCCCGCCTCCACGGGCGAAGCGTGGCAAATCATCACGCCGGCACAGGCGTCGCTCGTGCTGGCCCGCGACGGCGCGCTGATCGGCGAGCTGGGGAAGGAGCGGCGCAGCAACATCGCGCTGCGTTCCCTCCCGAACTATGTCGGACACGCCTTTGTGGCGGTGGAAGACAAGCGCTTCTATCAGCACGACGGTGTCGATCTGGTGGGCGTGGCGGGCGCCATCAAGGACGCCGTCACCAAGGGGAATCTCCGCGGCGCGAGCACCATCACGCAGCTGCTGGTGGGGAACATGCACCCCGACCTGATCGACCGTCGGGATGTGTCGCCTGGCCGCAAGCTGCGTGAGCAGCAAGCGGCGCGTGAAATGGAGCGGCATTACAACAAGGAACAGATTCTCGAGGCCTTCCTCAATCAAATTTCCTTCGGACGCGGCGCGTACGGCATCGAGATGGCGGCGCGTCAGTTCTTCGGCAAAGGCGCGGCGGATCTCACGCTGGCCGAGGCGGCGTCGCTGGCCTCGATGCCCAAGAGTCCGGTGCAGTACGACCCCGCGCGCTATCCCGATCGCAATCGCACGCGTCGCAACACGGTACTCGCGCTGATGGCGGAGCAGGGGTACATCACGGCGGCGCAGTCGGCGGCGGCGCAGCGCGAGCCGGTGCGTACGGTAACCACCTCCCGTGCGCCAGCGTCGTGGGTGGTGGACGTGGTGCGGGTGCAGGCCGAGCGGGCCGGCATTCCCGTGATGCAAGGCGGATATCGCATTCACACCACGATCGACGCCGCGTTGCAGCGCGCTACGCAGGAAGCGCTGAGCAGTGGGCTCGACGAGATCGAAACGCGACCGGGTTTTCGTGGTCAGCGGTGTGCGCGGGTGGCCGGAGATACGGTGGCCACGGCGGCGAAGAAGGCGAAGGTTGACGCGTGCTTGGAAGGCGCGGCGGTGGTGCTCGACCCCACCACGGGCGACGTTCGCGCGCTGGTGGGTGGGCGTGACTACGCGCGGAGTTCGTTCAATCGCGCGGTCGACGGCAACCGGCAGCCCGGGTCGAGCTTCAAGGCGTTCGTGTATGCGCAGAGCATCGCGCAGGGGCTCGCGGCCAACGCCAT
>CAITQY010000094.1 GCA_903894655.1 uncultured Gemmatimonadota bacterium | reverse complement strand
TGTCGATGGCCACCGCGCTGGTGGAGCCCCAGGTGCGACCCTCAGGCATCTTGGCCCAGCCGGCTACAGTGCGATACGGATTCGGCAGGTCGTTGACCGCCGGCATCGTGGCGGACGACGGCGGAGCGGATTGCGCGAGCAGTGGCGCAGCCGCGCTCGACGAGGCGAGCACGAGCAGGAGGGCGAGACGGCGCATGAGGACAGGGGCGGGAGGTGGGGCGGACGGCATTGTGGAGGCGAGCGTACCGTTGGGCTGCTGTAAGGTGCAGGTGGTGGTAGGGTCACGCCAGATGATGGCACGTGCGTAAAATCGGTGACGGACGTGACGACGCGGCGTGGCATTCTGTGCGATGTGTACTTGCCAACCCCGCGCCGAGGATCGCAGCTTATGGCCATGCCCGCTCTGGTCGCCGATTGGACCATCGACATGCTCGATGCGCTGCCCGAAGACGGTCAGCGCTATGAGCTCATCGACGGAGTACTGCACGTGACCCCCTCGCCCAACGAGGGGCATCAGGACGTCGCGCGCGATCTTTGCGTTCGCCTGTCCGCGTACTTCAGCGCCGGCGACGTGGGCACGGTGATGATCTCGCCCAGCGACGTGTGGCGCGACGAGCGCCATCGCAATCGGGTGCAGCCGGACGTGTACGTGGTAACGCGCGTGGACGGTAAACGCGCCCCGTACCCGTATCATCTGCGCGACCTGCTGCTGGCCGTCGAGGTGGTGTCGCCGTCCAATCCGCTGCTCGATTACCAGATCAAGCGGGATCTGTACCTGCGCGAGGGCGTCGGAGAGTACTGGGTGGTGCATCCGGACGCGCGCAACGTGTCGCGCTGGAGTGGCGCGGCCGATCCTGGCGAGGTGCTCAGCACCACCCTCCGCTGGCACCCGCGTGGCATGGCGGAGCCGTTCGTGCTCGATCTGCCGTCGTTCTTCGAGCACGCATTCCGATAGCCGTCGGTGGTATGCTTTGTCCGAGATGCTCGCACGAATCATGTTGACCGGTCAACCACATTTGCGATGCTCAGACACCCTGAATGGGTGAAGCGGTGACGTGACCCCGAAAGCTGAGGGTGTGTGAGGTGTCGGGGTCTGTCCCAGGTCTCGTTGAAATTCCGGTGGTGCCTCCATGCGGAGTGCAACGGCTCGGCCCCCTTGAACCATGTCGGGGGCCGCGCCGGCCACGCCGCCGCGCGCTACGGCTGGACCTTCGTCTGGAACGGCCGCAGTCCGGCGGCGGGGAGCGTGGCCACGTACAGGGCCCCGACTTGGCGGCCGAGGGCGTCGCTGGCGTCGCCGTCAAACCGGTAGTGCACGCCGCCGTACATCCGCGAGAGGGTGGACTCCTTCACCCAGCTCTCCAGCAGGGGCTGTTCGCGGGGAAAGTACCAGGACAACACCGCTGCGGCGGCAGTCGAGTACGACGATTCGGCGGGGTATGACGGGTGGTTGGACAACGCGATCGGCATGGTGATGGCCGGATCCATCTGGTTCGGGCGCGCCAGCAGGTAGCGGTATTTCGCCAGCCACGTCACGATGCCGGCGTCCATGATGGCCTGATTCATCGTGGTGAGCATCGTGGCGCACTGCAGCTCGCTGACCTGGTAATGCACGCACAGATCGGACGCCACGCCATTCCAGTAGCCCGGTGGCGTAGGGGTGCCGAAGCCGTAGAACCAGTAGACGGCGCTCGCGAGCTGGGCGCTGGTGCGCGTGTCGCTGATCTGCCGGACTTCCGCCAGCCCGGTCAGGAACGCCGGCGAGTTGAGGGCAGGGGGCGGCG
>CAITQY010000093.1 GCA_903894655.1 uncultured Gemmatimonadota bacterium | reverse complement strand
CTTCAGCCAACTCCAGCAGCTGCAGCTGAATCGCGAAGATGCGCGACACGGCCCACTCAGCGATCATCGGGCCGAACGACTCGGGGCTGCGTGTGAGCAGGATGGATGGATCGAGATCGGACGCCATCCAGGAATCGACGCCGGCGCCGGTGCACTGAATCCAGCGCACGTTCCCCATGTCGGACACCGACGGCGGACGCTTGAAGCCGATGTACGCCTCGGCCCAGGCCAGATCGTCCGCCGTGATGTCGGTGAACACCTTGCCGCGCAGCTCGAGGTCGGGGCGACGCGCGCGAATGGATTCGGCGATCCCCACGTGGGCGTTGGCGCCGATGGCGATACGTCGCGGAGCGAACGGGAGCGGGAAAGTCATCAAGCGGCCTGACGTTGAGTGGGAGACGAACCGATGGCATCACCAACGGCGTTGCAGGCGAGCACGGTGGCGAAGATGAACAGGCCGGGGAAGATCGCGAGCCACGGTTCGCTGGTCATCGCCGTTTGCGCCTGGTACAGCATGTTGCCCCAGCTGGCGGTGGGTGGTTGCACGCCCACGCCGAAGAAGCTCATCGTGCTTTCCAGCAGGATACCGCTACCGATGGCAAGCGTGGTGGCGACCGTCGCGGCGGGGATGATACCGGGAACGATATGGCGCACGATGACGCCCACCGGATTGGCGCCGATGGCCCGCGCGGCCTGAACGAAATCGAGCGATGACAGCGACTGCACTTCGGCCCGCACCACGCGCGCGGTTTCCATCCATCCGGCCGCTGCCACCAACAGGATCAGCATCGGCACACCGGGTTGCAACACGGCAGCGCCGAGCATGAGGAGTGGAAGACGGGGGATGGCGAGCATCGAGTCGGTGGCGCGCATGAGCACGTCGTCAACCCAACGACCCGCGTATCCAGCCACGGCGCCGACCGCCACGCCGATCGCCGCGCTCATGAGTGCCGACAGCACCCCGATTGCAAGCGAGACACGCGCACCCACCAGTACACGCGTGAGCACGTCGCGCCCCAGTTCATCGGTGCCGAACCAGTGTACCAACGACGGCGCCGCACGGCGATTGGCGAGATCGAGTGCGTCGGCGGCAAAGGGCGCCAGATACGGCGCCAACAGCGACGCTGCCACGAGGGTGGCGAGAAAGAGCAGGCCGCCGCGCGGCCCGGCCTTCATGCCGCGCCCCGTGTGCGTGGGTCGATGGCCCGCACCGCGATATCAGCCAGCAGATTCAGCACCATGACGGCGACGGCGCCACACATGAGGAACGCCATCAGCACCGGATAATCGCGTTTCACCAGCGATTCCGTGAACAGGCTGCCCACGCCGGGCCACGCGAACACACTTTCGGTGACCACGGCACCGGACGCCATCATGGCGGCGTCGAGCAGCACCACGGTCACGAACGGGCCGAGCGCATTCGGCAGGGCATGACGCAACAGCACGCCGCGCTCGGAGACGCCGCGGACACGCGCCGCATTCATGAACGGCCGGCCAATGGTTTCGCGCATGGCTCGGCGCAAATAGCGCGACCATGCGGCGGCTTGCACGGCGGCCAGCACTAGCACCGGTAGCACGAGATGCGCGATACGGTCGGCGAACGAGCTCGCCCCGAATGAGGTGCGTCCTGACGATGGCAGCCACCCCAGCGTGATCGCGAACACCAACTGCAACAGCAAGCCGAACCAGAACACCGGCAGCGAAATGCCCGCCACGGCGCCGAACGATGTGACGCGGTCGAACAGGCGATGCACCGACGCCAGCACACCGACGGGCAGTGCCACGCAGAGCGCCAGCAGGGTGCTCGCGCCAACCAGTTCGAGCGTCGCGGGAACACGCTCCAGCACACGGTCGAGCACGGGACGACCGTCGGCAAAGCTGTATCCCCAGTCGCCGCGCACGAACGCCGACAGCCACGACGCGTATTGCGCTGCCAGCGGACGATCGAGTCCCATGGCGGCGCGGAGGCGCTCGATGTCCTGCGGTCGCACATTCGGATTCTCGAGATACGCCGCCAGCGGACCGCCGGGTACGGCTTGCAGCAGCGCGAAGACCAGCACCGAGATGAGGACCAGCAGCGGAACGCTCTGCAGCACTCGCCGCACGATCATGCCACGCATCGTGGCCGCGATCACGGCGTGCCGATCTCCCACTGGTACACGTTCCAGAACGGACCGGCGTTGGTCGGATTGCCGGTGAAGCCCTTTAAGGACCGCGGCACGGCATCGACCTTGGCCGTGTTATACAGCACGATCTCAGGAGCGAGCGCGGCGATACGATGCTGCGCGTCACGCAGCAGCTCGTTGCGCTGCGCCACATCGGCGGTGCGATCGGAGCGGTACAACAGCGCCGACAACTCGGCGTCGTTCACGTAGTTGATGTTGCGGCCGGCCGGCGGCATGCGATCGCCGGCAAAGAAGAGCGTGAGTTCCGGATCGGCGCCCATCTGCCACCAGTGCAACATCGCGTCGAAGTCGCCACTGAACCACACACTGCTGATGGTCGTGCCATCGAGCAGCTTCACCGTCATGTCGGCGCCGACGTCGCGAAACGCCTGCTGCAATGCTTGTGACACGTTTTCGCGGATCGCAAAGCCCGACTGCGTAATGAGTGTGAAGGCGAGGCGCTTGCCGTTCTTCATGCGGATGCTATCGGCGCCGGGCACCCAGCCCGCTTCGGTGAGCAGCGTGCGCGCGCGCGCGGGATCGAAGCCGTACGATTGCACCGTCGGCTCGTAAGCGGCGGAAAGCGGCTGAATCGGACCGTTCACGACGGATACCTGGCCGTCAAGAATGGTGCGCACGAGCAGATCGCGATTGACTGCGTGGGCCAGGGCCTGCCGCACTTTCACGTCGGAGAACGGCGTGAAATGCTTCTGGTTGAGCGTGACGTGTTCGTAGCCGTTGCCGACCACGCGGTTCATCCGCAGGCCAGCGATGGACTCCAGCTCGCGTACCTTGTCCCACGCGACCAGAGCCACCATGTGCACTTCACCCGACTTGAGGAGATTGATGCGCGTGGTGGTGTTCGTCAGGAACCGGAAGAGCAGCTGCTTGATTTTGGGATACTCCGGGCCACGCCAGTAGCCTTCGGCGCGCTCGAGCAGGATGTACTCGCCCGTCTTCCACTCCTTCACCTTGTACGGACCGGTGCCGAGTGGTGCGCGATTGTAATCGTTGGCGGTGTTGAGATCACGCCCCTCGAGCACATGCTTCGGCAGCGTGCCGCGCACGAACTGCAGCTGATACGGCGCGTACACCTCTTTGTAGTGCACGATCGCGGTGAGCGAGTCGGGGGTGTCTACCGAGGCGATGCGGTCGAAGCCATCGACGCTCTCGGGCTTCCAGTCACCCTTGTTGATCGCATCCACGGTGAACTTCACATCGGCCGAGGTATGCGGTACGCCGTCGTGCCACTTCACCCCGGGGCGGAGCTTCCACGTGACATCCATGCCACCATCGGCGCGCACGATCACGCCGCCGTTCTCCGTGGTCGGAAGCTCGGCCGCGAGTACGGGGATGATCTTCATCTCCTCGTCATTCGTGACGAGCCCTTCCACCACGCCCGCCTCGATGTCCTCGAGAATGTGCGTGGCATAGCGGTTCATCGTGTCGGGCTCACGATCGTAGCCCACGATGAGCAGATCATTCGACGGCCCGGTGCGGGACGTCTCTCCGCCGCAGGCGGCGAGTGACGCACACACGGCAGCAGCGACGCCGAGGGCTGAGAATCGGGATGAGCGTACGGACCAACGCATCATGAAGTTGCCGTAAGGAGTCGCGCCGAGAGCGCCACAGGGATAGATCCCCGGCTCAACAGCGCATCATGAAAGTGCCGCGGCGAATAGTCCGGCCGCTGACGCATGGTATCCCGCAGATCGAGAATCCCTTGCGTGCCCAGCCAGTACATCACGGCGGTGCAGGGGAACATCGAGTTCTTGGTAGCTTCGCCGACGGCGACTGCCTCCGGCATACCGACTTCGTGCACGTAGTACGCCACGGCCTCGGCGAAGGTGAACTCACCCGTGTGCAAACGGATGTCTACGATGGCGCGCGCCAGCATGCGCACGCGACTCTGCTGCTCCGCCGCCTGTTCGAGCGGCGTGAGGAATCCGAGTTCGTCGGCGAGCTCGGTGGCGTAACAGGCCCAGCCTTCGGCCATCGAGCCGCCCAGGAACATGCCGATGCGGCTGGCGCAGTCCACGGCGGCGATCTTGCCAATCCGTGAGTGCGACCGATGGGTGGCGTGGCCGTTCTGCACATGATGGCCGAGCGCACCGTGATGCACGACGTGATTGAGCGTGATCGTGCTGTGATTCCACGCCTTCAAGCGGCGTTCGCGCTCGTCGGGGGCGATGGTGTCGTCGATGGGGGTAACGAGATACCGATGCTCGGGGCGAGGTTCGTACGGTGCCGGCGAGCGATAGAACAGGAAGTACAGCTGCGGCGCGATATCGCGGGCCCACACGGGAATGGGCACGTAGCGCAACGGCCAGTCGGGCCACTCCACTTGATCGTGCTGCAGGGCAAGGGCGCGGCAGGCCTCGAACTGCGAGGTGAACGTCGCCAGATAGCTGGCGTCAGTGCAACGATCGTCGGCCAGCTTGGCGCCGAGTGCTTCGGGCGATCCGGCAACGTCGGTGGCTAGCGCATGGAAGCGCGCCTTGGCCGCGGGCATGTCGCTCAGCACGCGCTGGAGCAGCTCGCCAGACGACTTCGCGCAGAAATGTCCGCGCTGCAAGAGAATGTCGTAGCTGTCGGCGCCGATCGCGTAGCCAGTGTCCACGTCGTGTGGCAACAGGAACAGCCATTGCGCGGCGACGTCGAACGCCTGCGCCGCATCCGCAGCCGCTTCGTTCAGCGACTGTTGCTCCGCATCGGTGACTCCGTGCTCAGTGCACCAAAGGCGCAGCTGGCCGCGCAGGAACGCCGCGAACACGCGCGCCTCCCGGGTGGCCCGATCGATCCAGATCGTGGGCACCGGTTCGGTGAGGGCGGTGGGCATGGCGCTCAGAAACGCGGGGATCGCGCGGAGCCGCGCGCTGATGGAGGTGGTGCAGGCCTTGATCGGCTGCGTGGGGCGCAGCAGCAACGACACCACGCTGAAGATCGCCTCGCCGGTCCAAAGCGCGGG
>CAITQY010000092.1 GCA_903894655.1 uncultured Gemmatimonadota bacterium | reverse complement strand
GAGGATGCGCGTCCCATCCGGGGCCAGGCGAGGATTTAGGTACGGCTTCAACTCGGTGATAATCGGAGCAAATAGTCCTGTCTCGCTCACCCAGCCGACCTGTGACTCTAGGGCGGACGACCCGTAGATCAAGGTACCGGTGGGCGACAGCGCCACGGCGCCAGTACCCGACTGTGTGACCGTTACGGTCGTCCCGAGCGCAACCGGTTCGCCAGTCAGGCGAAGCGATTTCTCATCGAAGCCCACCGCCTGCAATGTGCCGGTCGGCGTGACGTAGATCAGCACACCGTTGCTGACCCCGATCGCGCTGACCACGCTGAGCTCGTACTTCGTCATCTTGCCCGTCTTCAGCGATACGCAGGCAAGCCGTCCACTCAGGTTGCCACCAGCGCCGAAAACCGAAAAGAGCACATGCTCACCATCGGCGAGTGCGAATGGGCTTCCGAGGATCGTCTCGCCATCAGCCAACTCTGTCGTCTTCAGCGGCTTCGCCGCGCCACCATTCGCCGGGATGATCACAACTCCCCCATTGCCGGCGGAAACGATCACACCGGACCGGCTCCACGATGAGCCGTTCGCCGTCGGCACGCTGGCATTGAGCGAGATGGGCGCATCGCCAGTGAGTGCGACCTTCCAGACGACCGACCCCACCTGATAGCTGATCCACTTGCCGTCGGGTGAAAAGATGGGCTGCTGCGCGCCGCTCGTGCCGGCCAGCAACCGCGGCGCCAGCTCGTCGAGTGGCCGGACGAACAGTTGCGTGCGGCCGCTCTCGTCGGCACCCACGTACGCGATCGTGTTGCCGTCAGGTGACACCGCGATATTGTTGCCGATGGAAGTGTTCGCCGTGAGCGCCGTCGCGGGTACCTCGAAGGTGAACCGGACGACTGGCTCGGGTTGCTCGCGACGCATGACGGACCACTCGTATGTCGCGACGACGGTCGCGACCACCGCCACGGCCGCGAGGACCGCCACGAGTGGACGGCGCGCGGCCGGCTGCACTGCTGCACGCGCGCTGCGCGTTCCATCGGTGAGGGCAAATCCACGCCCCTGCAGTGCCTCGGCAAACTCTTTCGCGGTGCTGAAGCGATCGGCCGGCAGCTTCGACAACGCACGCTCTACCGCCGCTTCCACGTGTACGGGCGAGGATTTCCGCAGGGTTGACAGCAACGCGGGTTCTGCGGTCATCAGCTTGGCCATGACCGCCTGCGCCGTCGTGCCGGTGTGCGGCGCCTCACCGGCGATCATCTCGTAGGCGACCGCCGCGAGCGAGTAGATATCGCTGCGCGCGTCGATCGCGCGATCGCCGGCGGCCTGCTCGGGGCTCATGTAGTGCGGCGTGCCGAGGCTGAGGCCCGTTTGTGTGACCCGCGCTCCACCGGCGTTCGAAACGGCGAGTGCGATCCCGAAGTCGGCGACCACGGGCTGCCCGTCGTGGAGCAGGATGTTTTCCGGCTTGAGGTCGCGATGAATGACCCCGTGCCGGTGCGCGTAGTCGAGTGCCCCGGCGACTGCGATGGTGAGACGCACGGCCTCGTCGATGGGCAGATGCTTCTCGCGATCGAGGCGCGCGCGCAACGTCTCGCCCTCGACGAATGGCATCACATAAAACAGCAGCCCGTCGGCCGCGCCTGAATCGAACAGCGGCAGGAGGTTCGGGTGCTGGAGATTGGCCGTCACCTTGATTTCGGACAGGAAGCGATCGACGCCAAGCACGGCACCGAGTTCGGGCTTGAGGAGCTTGAGTGCGACCTGGCGGTCGTGCTTGAGGTCACGCGCGAGATAGACCGTGGCCATCCCACCTTCGCCGACGAGGCGATCGACGACGTATCGTCCGGCAAGGGCGACGTTGAGCTGCTCTGTGATGTGCATGGAAAGAAGTACGCGTCACCGGCACGAGCTGTCCAGCAATTGGTGCGTGCACCGCGCGCAGGGTTTCTTGCAGGTGGCTGCGAACGACCCCGGCATGAGCGATTCGTCGCGTTCGTTACGCCGGCGTCGGTGATCGACCAGATCCTCACTCGCCACCGGGCGCCGGGCGAGGGAGTACGACGTATACACAACGAGCTCCGCTTGAATGTCCTATCCGGAAGCGAACGGTCGTCCTAAATGGACGCACGCTGTTGCTCGAGCGTGTACAGGCCGAAGATGGACTCAACACCCGCGCACCGTTGATGGGTTGATCTCAGCAGAACTATTGTTGGATGATGTCGCTGATGCCGAACATCTTGCGTCAGTGGCTTGGCGGCTGAGCCGTCGCGATACCCGCCGCTCGGCGTTCGCCCGGTGAACCGATACGCGGGCGGGCCACTCGTGTTAACCAATCGGTGGGCGCGACGAGTTGCTGCGCACACCCACCGATTAGACATTGTTCAATTGGACATTGTCCAGCGCGCGGCGCTTTCCGCCCTCCACCTTTGCCCCCGTCGCATGCGCCCCGTTGGCCCTCGTGCAGTGCGCGCCTGTTGGTGGCGGGTGTGGGTGGTGGCACTCCTCGGGATGGGGCTCCCGGTGGGTCGCGCCGGTGCCGAGTGCGTGCGTCGCGAACCGGGATGGCTCTGGAACTACGAGGGGACCCTGGGGACGGCCGGGCGCGCCCGGATGACACTGGTGATCGATGGAGAACGGGTCAGCGGGGTCTATGCGCTCGCGGGCTCGGCGACGGACGTCGTACTCACCGGCCGGCTCACGGCGGGACGTACGCTGGTCCTCGAGGGACGCGACGCCACAGGGCGACGTACCGTGCGGTTCACGGGCACGTTTCCCACGCGCGATCCCAGTGGCCGTCTGGGGCAGAGCCCGCTCACCTGCGACGTGATGGCCGGGACGTGGGAGACGCTCGGCACTCCCACGCGCGTGGCGGTGCTGTTTGCCTTGCAGGACGGCACCGCGGGCTCACTCGCGCATCGCTATGCCGCACTCGGAGTGACGGATGACGCGATCATCAACCGCACGGCGCTGCGCTGCTGGCTGGCGCTGCGCGACGCGGACCGTGAGACCATGGCCGATCTCGTGGCGTATCCGCTCACCGTGGTCGTGGACGGACGCCGCCTTCGGCTGCGTACCCGCGCGCAGTTCCTCGCCCGCTACGAGACCATCGTCACGCCACGCCTGCGCGCCGCGGTGCTGGCCTCGGTCCCACGACACCTGTTCGTCCGCGACGAGGGGGCGATGCTCGGCGCTGGCGACCTCTGGATCGGCGCCACGGGTCGCCTGGTCGCGATCAACCCCTGACCCCCGTCTGCCGTACGCATCGCGCCCGCGAGCTCGTGTCGGTTCACGTACACGTACTTGCCAAGCTCGATGCCGATGTCGGTCACGATGCCCGCGACGAAGGCCAACCCGACGCCAAGATGCGTGTTGTCACGCGTGGTGCGAACGGTACCGGTGAGGCGCCTCGCATAGTCGATCGGCATACGGTGAGCGTTAACGCATGCGGCCCGGTCTCGTTCCTCTGCGCGATCGCACGTCCACCCGCGCCAGCACCGGCCGCGCGTATACGCTCGCGTGAGCGCGGGCGCAGACGCAGATTGCCGCGATCGCGTTCGCGATCACGCCCGTGTGCTTTCCCCGCGTACTTCTCCCGTCTCCCGCCCGCCACCGATGCCGCTGCTCCGCCTTCGCTCCCTGTTGGGGCTCCTGCTGCTGATCGCGCTCTGCTGGGCGCTGAGCCGGAACCGCCGCGCCGTCACGTGGCGGGTGGTGGCGTGGGGCGTGGGGCTGCAACTGCTGTTCGGGGTGCTCGTGCTCCTCACGCCGGCCGGCGCCTCGTTCTTCAGTGCCGTGAACGATGCCCTGCTCGGCATCATGCGCTTTTCCGACGTGGGCGCCCGCTTCCTGTTCGGCGATCTGGTGTTCAACAACATCCCGGTGGGGACCGGCGTGGCGGGCACCAACGGACCGCTGTCGGACACCGGCACGCAGGTGGCGAGAACAGGCGCGTACTTCGCCTTTCACGTGCTGCCCACGATCATCTTTTTCTCGTCACTCATGGCCGTGCTGTATCACCTGCGGATCATGCAGCGGGTGGTGCACGGCATCGCGTGGGTGATGCAGCGGACGATGGGCACCTCCGGGGCGGAGTCGCTGGCCACCGCCGGTGGCATCTTCGTGGGCCTCATGGAAACGCCGTTGCTGGTGCGCCCCTATCTCGAGCGCATGACGCGGTCGGAAGTGTTCGCGCTGATGGTGGCCGGACTCGCGTCGATCAGCGGCGGGCTGCTGGTGGCGTACGTGGGGCTGCTGTCGCCGTTGTTCCCGGACATCGGCGGTCATCTGGTGGCGGCGTCGTTCATGTCGGCGCCGGCGGCGCTGGCGGTGGCGAAGCTGTTGTATCCGGAAACCGAGGCGGCCGAGACGTCGCGGGGACTGCCGGTGGAATCGGAGCACAGCGCCGATGTGAACCTGATCGATGCGGCCGGCCGGGGCGCCAACGAGGGGCTCTTCATGGCCCTCCGGGTGGGCGCCATGCTGATCGCGTTTCTGGCACTGCTGGAAATGGTGAACGCGGGCGTGGGACTGCTGGGGCGGACGGCGGGCGTGGCCGAGCTGTCGCTGCAGCGCATACTGGGGGTGCTGATGGCGCCGGTGGCGTGGCTGATCGGTGTGCCGTGGTCGGATGCCCAGGTGGTGGGGGAGCTCATCGGGGTGAAGACGATCCTCAACGAGTTCGTGGCGTTTCGTCAGCTGGCCGACCAGCTGCACGGTCCGGGCGCGATCAGTCACCGGTCGATGGTGCTGGCCAGCTATGCACTGGCGGGCTTTGCCAACTTCGGATCCATCGCGATGCAGATCGCCGGGATGAGCGAACTCGCCCCCGCCAAGCGGCCGATGCTGGCAGAGTTGGGGATGCGTGCCTTGCTGGGTGGACTGATCGCCTCGCTGATGACCGCGGCCGTAGCGGGAATGCTGCTGCCGTGAGTCTGTCGCTAATCTGTGTTGATTTTGCCGTGAGTCTGTTTTGAAACTGTCGCGATATAGAGCCGATGGTGGCGACAAAGACTCCCTGCGCGCGCTGGTGGTGAGCGGCACGCTCACGCTGGACACCACGGAGCGGGCGGGGGTGGTGCACGCCGAGGTCCCGGGGGGGTCGGCGCTGTATGCGGCGGCGGCGGGGAGCCTGCTGCTGCCTACCCGTCTGGTGGGCATCGTGGGCGACGACTTCCCGCTGGATGCGCTGGCGCCGCTGTGGGCGCGCGGTGGCGATCGCGCCGCGGTGGAGGTGGTGCACGGCCGCACCTTCCGGTGGCATGCGCGCTACGCGCCCGATGGCGACACGCGCGAGACGCTGGCCCGTGTCGCCGGGGTGGCGGACGGTCGGCTGCCCACGGTGCCGCCGATGCCGACGGGAGACTACGCGCTGCTGCTGGGGAGCACCGATCCGCGGGTGCAACAGCACGTGCGTGAGGCGTGCCCCACCGCGGCCGTGGTGGGGCTCGACAGCATGGCGCACTGGTGGCACGCGCGCGCCGATGCGTTGCGCGCGCTGCTGGCGCAGGTGGACGTGCTGTTCGTGGACGAGGACGAGCTGGCGCAGGCCACCGGCGATACCGACTCCACCGTGGCGGTGGCGCGGGTGCTGGCGCTCGGGCCGGAGGTGGTCGTGGTGAAGCGCGGGGCGCGAGGCGCGTGGATGCAGCGCCGGGACGGCGCGCCGGTGGCAACCGCGGCGGCGCCCGTTCGGGAGGTGGTGGATACCACGGGGGCGGGCGACGCCTTCGCCGGTGGGTTCATGGCGGCGCTGGCGCAGCGGCCGGCCCTGTCCGACCACGAAGTGCTGCGCATAGCAGCGGCGATCGCCGCGTTCGCCGTGGAGGGCGTCGGCCCGGCCGCCCTACTGGCCGCCGATCGCGCCGCGGTGCAGCGCCGGCTTGGCGGCTGAGCCCTCGCGACGGCTTTCCGGGCGCGCCCGGATGACACGGGTGATCGAGGGGGATGACGCGATCGGCGCGACGAGTCGCAACGGAACGACGGGTCGACGGGTGGCGATCACCCCCTGACCTTCGTCTGCCGTACGTACCGTTCGGCGTTATGCGAGTCGCGGTCGCACCCGTATCGCGATGACGCGCAGTATCCACGCCATGGCGAGATAGAACACCAGAATGCCGCACGCATTCCAAAACGCACCCATGAGGCCGAGTTTCGACACGTCGACGAAGAAGTACGGGTACACCCCCACCACTTCACCGCGCCCCACCACCATCGTGAAGTAGGCGGTGGGGTACGCGCTGAGTTGCAGCGCACGCGGGGCGAGCGGTGCCCCCGTGACGTCGGTGCTCATCACCCAGTAGACCGCATAGAGCGGTGGCACCAGATAGTGAAGCCCGAGGTTGGTCACGGCCTCCATCCCCACGGGATGATGGATGGTGCTGAGGAGAAAGTGGTACGCGAGCGCCACCAGCAGAATGGCGGCGGCGGCGGTCCACGTGACGTGCAGATGCGCGAAGAAGCGCGCGGCCGCGCTTTGCGGCGCCACCAACGGCACGGTGAGCACCAGCGCCACCAGCAGGTTGGTGAGGATGGTGAAGTACGCGAGGTAATCGGCGAGGGCGCGCGCAAACGTTTCGCCGCGTGCGACGCCGTTGCGGATGGAATACACCAACTGCACCAGCACCGCGGCCCATGCAATGGCCGCCGTGG
>CAITQY010000091.1 GCA_903894655.1 uncultured Gemmatimonadota bacterium | reverse complement strand
GGCCCGCGCGTCGGCGATGGCCGCCAGGTCAAGCGTGCCACCGTCGACAAGCTCGAGTTCCGTGCGCGCGTGTGCTCCCGTGTCGATCACCTCTTGCAGCGTGGGACCGTGCTTGCGCATGAGGGAGAGCAGTTGATCGCGACGCCGCTCCAACGTGCGTAACCGAGACGGATCAGCCTCGATCGACTCCGCATACGTCTCGAGCTCGCGCACCAGTTCATCCAGCGCGTACACCGCCGCATCGAAGCCGACCTGCCAACGCCCGGTATCAGGATCGATTCGTTCGAGTGATACGAGCGCGCGGCGCACACTGCCGAGACGCGTCAGCGCGGCGCGCTCGTCGCCGGAGATTGCGGTGGCAGCCTGCGCGGCCAGCGTCTGCAACTCCTCGGCGTGCGACAAGCGACGGATCTCACCATCGAGCGTTTCGTCCTCGCCGACGACCGGATTCGCGTCGTCGATTTCGCGCGCCACGAAGCGCAGATAGTCCGCACGCTTCGCCGCATCCTGACGGCGCACTTCGAGCTCGCGCTCGCGGCTGCGCAGCGCACCGAGCTGAGCGAAGGCGTCGGCGACGCGCGCGCGGACGTCGAGCGCGCCGGTGAACGCGTCGAGGACATCGCGTTGATGCTCCGGATCGACCAATTGACGCGAATCATGCTGCCCGAGCACGCTCACCAGTCGCGCCCCGACCTCAGCCAAGACGGCGGCAGTGACCGGAGAACCATTAATCCATGCCCGAGATCGTCCGTTACTGCCGATCTCCCGCTTGAGCACCAACGTTTCCTCGTCAGCGTCGATGCCACGCTCATCAAGCATCGTGCGCAAGGCCGGCATGGAGCCCGGCTCGAACACGCCCTCGACCGTCGCCTTGTCGGCCCCGCTCCGCACACGGTCGGTAGCCGCCCGCTCACCCAGCAGCATGCCCAGCGCGCCAACGATGAGCGACTTTCCGGCGCCGGTTTCGCCGGTCAGCACGTTGAGCCCCGCGGCGAGGGGCAAGGCGACCGTATCGATGACAGCCACGTTGCGAATGCGGAGCTCGACGAGCATACGCTACCTCCTCAAATCGTCTCGCCGTCGCGCTCGGAGAGGCCACCCCACCCGAGCTTCCGGCGCAAGCGCGTAAAGAAGGTGGTGCCCGGAAAGCGCACAATCTGCACGGCGTTCGGCGCCCGGCGAACCACCAACGTCTCACCACCGGTGAAGGTAGTCCCGACCTGACCGTCGATCGTCACCAAAAGTTCTTCCGGCCCATCATCTGCACGCACTTTGACTTCGACCTGCGGCGGCAGCACCAGCGGGCGCATGGCGAGCGTGTGCGGCGACACCGGCGTGAGCACAATGCTCTCCACCGTCGGCACCACAATCGGGCCACCCGCGGACAGCGAGTACCCAGTCGACCCAGTCGGCGTGGAGACGATCAGCCCATCGGCCGAGTACGACCCGATCGCTTCATCGTCTACGAATACGGTGAATTTCACCAGGCGCGCGAAGCCGCCCTTATGCAGCACAACATCATTCAGCGACAGCCAGCTGCACCGTTCGATCCCATCGCGATTGAGCGCGCAGGACTCGAGCGCCATGCGCGGCTCAGACACGAAATCGCCAGACGCGAAGCGGCGCACACCCGTCTCGAACTCGTCACCGTGGCACGCCGTCAGGAATCCGAGGTGGCCGAGATTGATGCCAAGAATCGGCACGGTACGCCCGTTGAGGAATCGGGCGCCGCGAAGCAGCGTCCCGTCTCCGCCGAGCGTGAACAACGCGTCGACTTGATCCGGCGTCTCGAGCCGTCCGCCCTGCTCCGCGATCTTCCAAAGATCCTGTTCGAACAGCAACGTAAGGCCAAGCTCGGGCGCGATGTCGAGCAGCGTGCCAAGGATCGCGGGCAGTCCAACGTACCCCTTGTGGCCGATCACGCCGACGCGCATCAACCGGCGAGCGCTTCAGACTCGTGCAACGCGCGCACGCGATCCGCGATTCCGGCCGGGTCGAGCCCGAGCGACGACAGTTGCTTTTTACGCGGTGCCGAATAGACGATGCGATCCGGCACACCATGCACCGCGGTGCGCACCGTGGGTGCCTGCCGGTGAATCACCGAGCTGATGAACGCCCCGAACCCATTGATGACGGTGCCCTCTTCGACGGTCAGCACGTGGGTGTGACTGGCGAGAATCGCGTTCAGCGTAACCTCGTCATACGGCTTCATATACCGACAGTTCACCACGGTGACGTCCATCCCCTCGGCGGCGAGCAGGTCGGCGGCAGCCAGCGCCTGATTCACCATCGTCCCGACGGCGAGAATCGCGACCTCTCGGCCCCGACGCAGGACTTCCCAGGTCGCATACGGCGTCGCGGCAATCTCCGACATCGCGCCGGGAATGTCCGGCGACGCATCACGCGGATAGCGGAAGCAGAACGGCCCGTCGGTGTGCTCCACCGCCGCCCGCAGCAAGCCGAGCATCTCCGCGCCGTCCTTGGGCGCCGCAACGGTCATGCCGGGGACGGTGAGCATGTAGGCGATATCGTACAGCCCCATGTGCGTTTCACCGTCCTCGCCAACCAGTCCGGCGCGGTCCATCGCGAACACAACCGGAAGCTTCTGGAGCGCCGCGTCGTGAATGATGTTGTCGTAGGCACGCTGCAGGAACGTGGAGTAGATCGTCACGATGGGTCGCACACCGCGAGTGGCCAGTCCCGAGGCAAACGTGACACCATGTCCCTCGGCGATCCCGACATCGAAAAAGCGCTCGGGGAACGCCTTGGCGAACGGCACCGTGCCGGTACCTGTCGGCATGGCGGCAGTGATCACGGCGATGTCCTTGCGCTCTGCCCCGAGTTCGGCGAGCCCCTTGCCGTACACCGTGGTGTACGCCGGATTGGCCGTGGAGACCGTCAGCTGCTTACCGGTGGCCGGATCATGTCCAGGAGGAAGGGCATGCCACTTCTCGCCGTGGTCGCCGGCGGGAAAGCCTTTGCCCTTCTTCGTAATCACATGGACCAAACGCGGCGTATTCATCGCGCGGACCGCTGTGAACGTCTCGAGCAACGCATCGAGATCGTGTCCGTCGATCGGACCGAAGTAGCGGAAGCCAAGTTCTTCGAAGAGCACACCGGGCGTGAGCAGCGACTTCATGCTCTCTTCCCACTTCCGCACGAGGGTGCTCACACCGGCGAAGGGCGCCGGGGCATTGTCCACCAGATCACCGATGCGTGAACGCAAACGGTTGTATAGCGGATTGCGCTGAATGCTCGTGAGATACTTGTGCATCGCACCGACGTTCGGCGCGATCGACATCTCGTTGTCGTTCAGCACGACGATGATGTCCCGATCCGAATGCCCGGCGTTGTTGAGGCCCTCGTAGGCGAGACCGGAGCCCATCGAACCGTCACCGATGATGGCGGCCACCTTGAACTGCTCGCCGAGCACGTCGCGTCCGGCCGCCATACCAAGCGCCGCCGAAATCGCCGTCGCGGCATGTCCAGCGCCGAACGTGTCGTATTCGCTCTCGGTCCGCTTGAGGAAGCCCGACAATCCGCTTTCCTGTCGCAAGGACTCCATCTCCGAATTCCGTCCCGTCAGGAGCTTGTGCGGATAGGCCTGATGTCCGACGTCCCACACCAGTTGGTCCTTCGGTGTTTCAAAGACCGTATGCAGCGCGATAGTCAGCTCGACCACGCCAAGCCCGGCGCCAATGTGGCCGCCGGTGCGAGAGCAGACGTCGATCAGGCGCTCGCGCATGTCCTGCGCAAGCGTGCGGAGCTGATCGCGCGACAGGCCACGGAGATCCGCGGGTGAATTGATGCCTTCGAGAATGGACATGACGGAGTCAGGATGTGCGTCGCGGGAGACGTTCGCGGCGGTCAGGTACGGCGGTCAGTTAGGGCGAATTTTGGCACGGGCGCAAAGCGGACATCGGGAGCATCGCACCCGCCTATGACCGCCGTTCAACGATATAGCGGGCTAACTGGTCGAGCGTCGGCGTCAGTAACCCTTCATCGGCCAGTGCCCGGCATCCTTCTTCGACCAACGCCACAGCGCGCTCAATCGCTCCATCCACGCCGAGGAGGGCGGGATAGGTGCTCTTATGCAGCGCAATGTCGCGACCAGCCGTCTTCCCCAATTGATCCGTCGTCGCCGTAATATCCAGTACATCATCGGCGATCTGGAAGGCGAGACCGATCGCCGCGCCGTACCGCGCCAGGGCGAGACGTCGGGACGCCGGCGCCATGGCGGCACGAGCCCCCAGTGTAACGGAGGCCATGATCAACGCCCCCGTCTTGAGCCGGTGGACCCGCTCCAGCGCCTCGAGGGTAAGGTGCACCCCTTCCGCCTCGAGATCGAGCAGCTGGCCGCCGATCATCCCGCCGGCACCGGACGCATCCATCAAATCGCGGACAATGTCACCGGCGACCGCGTCGGAAAGTCCCATCGCCTTTGAGGCGTGCCACGCACTTCGCGCTGCCATCGGAACCATCGCCAGTCCGGCAGCCGTTGCCACCGGGACACCATACACCCGATGTACCGTGGGGCGCCCGCGCCGGACGTCATCGTCATCCATGCACGGCAGGTCGTCGTGCACCAGCGAATACGCGTGCACGACCTCGACCGAGGCAGCAAGGTCTCTCGCATCGCCGGTGCCACCGCAGGCGCGGTAGGCCTCCATCAGGAGAATGGCGCGCAGGCGCTTCCCTTCCCCGAGAAGTGAGTAGCGGATAGCCTCTGCGGTCAGGGGCGCGATGTCGCCGAGCCAACGGGCACAAAATGCGTCGAGGGCCTGCTGCACCGCCGCGCGCTCGGAGGCGAACGACGGGGCGGACGTTTCGGTACTGGTGCCGACGGGCGTCATCGGTTCAGCCACCCAACTCGACGACAGAAAACGAGCCATCGGCCGCCTCGACGAGCTGCTGCACACGCGCATCGACCGTCTTCAGCGCCGCTCCGGCCGACCGCAGATGGGTGATGCCCTCCTCGAACAGGCGCAAGGCCTGCTCGAGATCGACGTCGTTACGCTCGAGCTCACGCACGATCTCCTCCAAGCGGGTCAGTGACTGTTCGAAGCTCATACGCCCTCCTCAGATGGAAATCCTGGAATCGGCTCGGGAAGCGGACGCCCCTCGCCAGAAATCGCGGACACAATCCCGTCCCGGAGCCACAGATCGAACGGGGCACCGGGTACGAACTGATCCCGCTCGCTCAAAGTAGCGCCCTCGGACGTTCGCGCCACCGCAAACCCACGCGCCAGTGTGCTCAAGGGCGACAGTGCATGCAGCTGACCGGCCAGTGACTCCACCCGGGAGCGACGACGCTCCACGATGCGCGTGGTGGCGAGCCCCAGACGCTTCTGGACCTGCGAAAGTGAGGCGATGGCGCGGTCCTCACGACGACGGGCCGCCGCGACCAGGCGACTGCCGAGTGACTCAACCCGGGCGATCACCTCGCGACGTGATGGGACTGCCAATTCGGCCGCCGCCGACGGTGTTGCCGCCCGTACGTCCGCAACCAGATCACAGATCGTCACGTCCACCTCGTGCCCGACGGCTGAAATCGTGGGCATCGGACAGGCCGCGAGCGCCCTGGCCACGCGCTCGTCATTGAAGGCCCACAGATCCTCTCGTGCCCCCCCGCCGCGACCGATGATGAGCACGTCGGCGTCTTGCCACCGGCTCACGCGTTCGATGGCAGAAACGAGCGACTCCGGCGCACCCTCACCCTGCACCTTGGCGGCGACGATCACGATCTCCACGTCGGCACTGCGGGCCCGTGCCACGGTGATGATGTCGTGCATGGCCGCGCCATCGGGACTCGTGATCACGGCGATCCGACGCGGAAATGCCGGGAGCACCCGCTTGCGGGACGGATCGAGTAACCCGTCCTTCTCGAGGCTGAGCCGGGTGCGCTCGAGGGCCTTCCGCCAGAGGCCGTCCCCTTCCGCCTCGAGCGCGCGTACCGAAAACTGAAGATCTCCACGCACCGGCCACACGGTCATCTGGCCGTAGGCCAGCACTTGCATCCCATCGTCGGGAGGCGCCGGAATACGCTTGGCGGCCGCGCTCCAGATTACGCACTTCACCTGTGCCTCGGCGTCGCGCAGCGCGAAGTACCAATGCCCGTTCCGATGCGCCTTGAAATCGCTGACCTCACCGCGCACCCACAACGGTGGAAACGCCCCTTCGATCAGATCCTTGGCGGCACTGGTGAGCGTGTGCACCGCTATCGCCGACTCAGGCGCGCTGCCAGGAGCGTCATCGGACGCCACTGGCGGTCCGTAGCTCTGATATCCGCTCGTACGGCGTCCGGCCACGCGACTTAGCTCACCGTGCGTTCAGCCGCACGCACCGTATTGCGCAACAACATCGCGATCGTCATCGGTCCCACGCCGCCGGGCACCGGCGTGATCCGTGACGCGACCTCCACCGCGCTCGCGAAATGCACGTCACCGCACAACCGACTGCCCTTGGCGCGCGTGGCATCAGGCACGCTGTTCATGCCGACATCGATCACCACGGCACCGGGCTTGATCATGTCGCCCGTAATCATTTCTGCACGGCCCGCCGCGACAATCAGGATATCGGCCCGACGCGTGTGCGACGCCAGATCCTTTGTCCGGCTGTGGCAGATCGTCACCGTCGCGTCGCCGCCGGACCGCGCCTGCACAAGCAACGCCGCCATCGGCTTGCCGACGATGTTGCTGCGACCGACCACCACCACGTCGGCTCCACGCGTATCCACACCACTGCGCAACAGCAATTCGATCACACCCGCGGGCGTGCACGACACGAAGCCATCGGTATGGCCGATCAGCAGCTTGCCGACGTTCTCCGGATGGAATCCATCGACGTCCTTATCCGGCCGAATGTGCCGGATCACTGTGTCAGGATCGATGTGCGTGGGCAGCGGCATCTGCACCAGAATACCGTGCACCGCCCCGTCACCGTTCAGCTGCTCGATGAGCGTCAGCAACGCCGCCTGTGTGGTCTCGGCCGACAGACGGATCGTCCCGCCGGCCATGCCCGCTTCGCGGGACGCCTTCTCCTTGGCACCCACATAGGTAGCACTGGCGATATCGTCGCCAACGAGGACCACGGTCAGCCCGGGCACGACACCACGGTCACGCAGCGCGGCGACCTCCCGTGCGACATCCGCCCGTACGTCGGCCGCGATGGCCTTGCCGTCGATCAGTTCAGCGCGCAAAGTCCACCGCCCGGCTCTCTCGAATGACCACCACCTTGATCTGCCCCGGATACTGCAGCTCCGACTCGATGCGACGCGCGATCTCTTCGGACAGTGCGGTCATGCGCGCATCGTCCACCTGTTCTGGCGTCACCACGACGCGGATCTCCCGGCCCGCCTGGATGGCGAAGACCCGCTCCACGCCGCGATAGCTCGAGGCGATCTTTTCCAAGCCCTCAAGCCGTTTGACGTACGTCTCGAAGGCCTCGCGGCGCGCACCCGGACGCGACCCGGAAATGCTATCGCCGGCCTGCACAAGGACGGACACCTCGCTCTCGTGAGGCACGTCGTCGTGGTGGGCCGCGATGCAATTCACCACGAGCGGATTCTCACCGTACTTGGTGGCAACTTCGACGCCGAGTTGCACGTGGGTGCCTTCATGCTCGTGCGTGAGCACTTTCCCGATGTCGTGCAGCAGCGCGCCACGCTTGGCGAGCGCAACGTCGAGCCCCAGTTCGGCAGCCATCATGCCGGCCAACCAAGCCACTTCCTTGGAGTGCGCGAGAATGTTCTGCCCATAACTGGTCCGCCATTTCATGCGCCCGATCAGCTTGATCAGCTCCGGATGCAGCCCGGCCACCCCGACGTCATACGCGGCCTGTTCGCCCGTCTCGATAATCGCGACTTCGACTTCCTTCCGGGCCTTCGCGACCACTTCCTCGATGCGCCCCGGATGGATGCGGCCATCGCTCACGAGCTTCTCGAGGGCGAGGCGCGCCGTTTCTCGGCGGACGGGATCGAAACAGGAGACGACCACGGTATCTGGCGTGTCGTCGATAATCACGTCGACCCCAGTGGCCAGTTCGAAGGCGCGGATGTTCCGCCCCTCGCGGCCAATGATGCGCCCCTTCATCTCGTCATTCGGGAGCGAGACGGCAGACACGGTGATCTCGGCGGTCGTTTCGGCCGCCACGCGCTGCACGGCGAGTGCCACGATCTTCTTGGCCTCGCGATCGGCGTTGCGCTTGGCTGACTCCCGAATCTCGCGCAGACGACTCGCGGCATCGGCCAGCGCTTCGTCTTCCAGCCGACGAATGAGCTCGGCCTTCGCCTGATCGGCGCTCAGACCGGCCAACTGCTCGAGCTTGCGCCGTTCCTCAGCGATGAGCTTGTCGAGCTCCTCCTCTTTGGAGGTCGCCACCGACTCCCGTCGTCCAACATCGGCCCCGCGCCGCTGCACTTCCTGCTCGCGGCTCTCGAGCGACTCCCGGGCACGATCGAGCTGCGCCTCCCGTTCGAGCACCCGCTTCTCTTCACGTTCCAACTCGACCCGACGCTGCCGCATGTCCTGCTCATGCGACTCCCGGAGCTGGAGCAGCTCCTCCTTGCCGGAGACGATGGCGCTCCGCCGAAGCGTCTCCGCCTCACGCTTCGCCTCAAGCAGCACGCGCTCCGCGCCTTCCTCGGCGACGACGAGCGCCCGCTGCTGCTCAGCGGTCTCCACCTTACGCCACGACTGTCGTCCGACCACGAACGCGACGACAGCCGCGATCAACCCAAGGGCGCCGACTAGCGCCGCTGCGGGAATCTCGCCCATGAGGATCTATGCTCCACCGCGCCTACGCGCGGGTTCTTGATCGTTATTCCAGCGGATCTATCGTGCGCACGGGACGGGCGACTGTCACGATGCGCCGCGGCCGGCGGAGAGGGAGCGACCTCCGCTGCCGCGGCACAGGGGTGCGCGCGTACCATTGTCCATCAGAACGTACGGACGCGTCGGGAGGCCCGCAACGGGGAGCACCCGTCGGCCGCCCTCACGCCCGCCCCTGTCGACGGACGAGTCGCCCCTCAGAGCGGACTGCCGTCCTCGACGCGCTTCGCCGGCGGAAGGAGCGGACGAATGTCGGCGGCGAGCTGTCGAATGTCGGTCGTGAGCGTTTCTACGGCCGATCGTTCACGGAACAGT
>CAITQY010000090.1 GCA_903894655.1 uncultured Gemmatimonadota bacterium | reverse complement strand
GTGCGGCCCGCCGTCGGGAGCTCCCGACGGCGGGAAATGTGATGAGGTCGACCAGTGCCGTAATGCGCTCTCCGTTACGCGCGTCCATCGCAGGCGTCTCCGGTGTGGGTGCCTCGCATGCAGTCCTGCCGGCGAATCGAGGGCCCTCCAGCGCCCCGGGCGGGGGCGCGTAGACTTTCCACTGTGAGGCTCGCTGATGCGCGCTGCAAACCGGCCGCAGTCGTCTACTGCCATCAAATCCAACCGCGTGCATTTTCCGGCCCATCGCATGTTGGTGGCCCTGCTGTCGACTCTCGCGCTTCTGCTGGTCTGGCGTCCCGCCGTCGTGCATGGTCAGGAGGCCGACGCTCGTGTCGCCGCGGTTCCCGAGATCACGGTCGATCAGGTCCAAGACTCTGCGGCCACGACGCATATAGTCCGTGCCGGCGAAACGCTCTGGGGCATCGCCGCGCGGTATTACGGCGATGGGCACCAGTGGCCAGCCCTCGCACGTCGCAATCGCCTTCCGATCACGGGACCCTCGCCACTGCTGGTCGGCATGAAGTTGAGTGTGCCGCCTTCGCCGGCGGTGAGTGGGGCGAAGGCGGCTGCGGTAGCGGCTGCGCCGGCCGACTCAACGGTGCCCAGCGTCGCACTCGTCAAGGCTGGTGAGGGCACCCTGCCGTCGCCGCCCCCAGCGCGTCCGGCTGGATCGCTCTCGGCGCAGACCGTAGGCAAGTCCAACGCCGCCACTGCCGCCGCGGCCAAAAAGGGACGGTCGCCAGCGAAGGCTGGGCGGGCCGCCACGGTGGCCTCGGGAGAGGCCGTCGCGAAGCCGTCGCCAGAGACCGATACGTCGCGGGTGAACTTTCAGCCGCAGCATGCAAGCGAGCTGTTAACGACCCGTCAGGGGACGAAGATCGGTCTGGTCGATTTGGAAGCCCAGGAGGCCTCACGAAAGACCAGCGAAGTGGAGACGGTCTTCCATCGTGACTTGCCTGACGGGGTGGAAGCGGAGCGTCGTACACGCGCCGTACTTCGGCCGAACGCGCCAGAGCCGCGACAGGCCGAGTTCGATGCCGCACCGTTCTTGGTGTCGCCGTCCGATCTGGCCAAGGCCGGATCGATCATGCGGCGTGTCGGTTCGCCGAAGTCCACCGATCGAGGGTATCCCCAACGCGCGATCGTGACGGATCAGATCGACGTCCGCCCACCTGCTGGGGTGACGTACACCGTTGGGCAGCGGCTTGTGGCCGTGACGACGCCCGTGGCCGCGGACAAGCAGGCAATGATCGCCATCCCGACCGGCATTGTAGAAGTCGTACGGGTTGAGGCGGGGAAACCAGTTCTGGCCGTGCTGACGCGCCAGTCTGGCCGCGTTGAGCAGGGGCAGCGCCTCCTGCCGGCCACTGGAACGTCAGCCCCCTGGCTGACCGCGCAAACGCTGGCGGCACCGGACGTGAAGACCAGCGTCCGTTGGATCGACCCGCACGAGTTGCAGCCTACGCTGCAGAGCTTCCTAATGCTTGCGGCTGGCTCGACGCAGGGCGTGAAGGCTGGCGACGAGTTTGGGCTGTACCGCAGCGGCACCAAGGCACAGCCTGCGCAGGAGTCGCTGGTTGCGACGGTGCGAGTGGTTCGGAGCGAAGCGGCCGGCAGTTCGGCCGTGATCACGCGC
Organism: uncultured Gemmatimonadota bacterium; assembly: GCA_903894655.1. Taxonomy (GTDB): domain Bacteria; phylum Gemmatimonadota; class Gemmatimonadetes; order Gemmatimonadales; family Gemmatimonadaceae; genus Gemmatimonas. Next base: position 3,384 of record CAITQY010000090.1, on the reverse strand, counting down.
CAGTATCAGTCGGACATCGCAGTCGGTCTGTCGGCCCGCCGCGTCGCCAAGGCTCCGTGATCGTTCCGATGCTGTGACCGCGCGCGACGTGACCTGTGTCGCGTCGCGCGGAGATTGATCGATGATTCGCACGCGCCGAAGCTCCCCGTGGGCGTCGGCGCGTGTGTACATTGGTGCATAATGCGTCTCCGGTATGGCCCCGACGGGACGAGGACGACAACGGATTTCCCCATTGGATCGAGGAAACGAACGGTATGGCAAAGACGGTCGTGGTGACGGGCGGGGCAGGATTCATCGGATCCCATGTCGCGGACAGATTTCTGGCCGAAGGGTGGGACGTCACCATTCTCGACGATCTGTCGAGTGGGCGTGAAGAGAACATTCCGACGGCGGCTCGATTTGTCCGTGGAGACATCACGACCCCGGAGGCCGCAGCGCTGATTCGCGACGGCAGGTTCGACGTGATGTGCCACCTCGCCGCGCAGATCGACGTGCGCCGCAGTGTCCTGGACCCCGTCTATGACGCCACCCGCAACATCCTCGGCACGCTGAATCTGATGGAAGCCGTCCGCGCGGGAGGACACCCCACGCGCACCATTCTGTCATCCACCGGTGGCGCCTTGTACGGAGATTTCGATCCGCCGCCGAGTGCCGAGTCGAACAGCAAAGATCCGGAAGCGCCCTACGGCATCGCGAAGCTCTCGATCGAATACTATCTCGCGTATTACGGTCGTGTGCACGGACTCGACAACGTGGCGCTGCGTTACGGTAATGTGTATGGTCCACGACAGGACCCGCATGGCGAAGCCGGCGTGGTGGCGATCTTCTGCAATCGTCTGCTCGACGGTCGGGCACTCACGGTGTTTGGTGATGGTGCCCAGACGCGTGACTACGTGTACGCCGGTGACGTTGCGGGTGCCAATTTCGCTGCGGCCACCGTCGATCTCCCGCCGCGTGGACGTCTCGATGCCCTTGCGTTCAACATCGGTACGTCGATCGAGACGTCGGTGAACACGCTTGCGGAAACGCTGCGATCGGTGTCGTCGGCAGACTCGCCGATCGACTATGCACCGGCCCGCGCCGGCGAACTCGCGCGCTCTGCGCTCGATACGACGAAGGCACAATCCGTGTTGGGCTGGACGCCGAAGGTCACGCTTCGAGACGGCCTTGAGAACACGTTTCGATTCTTCGCCGATCGTCGCGCGCGCGTGGAGACGCAGGCGTGACGGCGGTGATCGGAATGTTCGCGGCACTGCCATCGACAGGTGCGACGGACGCGTTGCCGTCGTCGATGCTCGGCATGCTGATCAACAGCGATCCGGTCACGAAGAGTGTGCTGGCGCTGTTGGTCGTGCTCTCGCTGATCTCTTGGGCGATTATGTTCTCCAAATGGCGCGGCTTTAAGGCGGCCGAGACCAATGGGCGCGCGTTCATGGCCGACTTCGAGCGCGCCCGCGGCATGGACGACGCCATGCTGTGCGCGCAGCGGGCCAAGCCGAGTGCGTTCACGGCGGTGTTCGCGCGCGCGGTGTCGTTCCTCAATGACACGAAGCCGGCGCTTGGTGCCACCAACGATCGTACGGCGCGACTATCCGGCTCACAGGTCGAGGCGTTGCGGCTGGTGCTCGACGCCGAGGGCTCGAAGGCGCGCGAAGAGCTTGGGCAGTACATCCCGTGGCTCGCTACCGTCGGCAGCGTGAGTCCGCTAATTGGACTGTTCGGCACGGTGTTGGGCGTGATCGAGGCGTTTGTCGGCATCGGACAGAAGGGATCGGGAAACATCCAGGCTGTGGCGCCCGGTATCGGCACCGCCCTGATGGCGACGGCCGCGGCGTTGGCCGTCGCGATTCCGGCGGCCTTCGCGTACAACGTGTTTGCCTCTCGCCTCAATCGCTTTGACGACGCGCTCGAAGGATTCGGATCAGAGCTGATCGCACTGATGGTGCGTGACGGGCGGATCTGAGGATGCGCCGCGGCCGCCGTCGGGAGCGGGCTGGTGTGAACGCTGAGATCAACGTGGTGTCGCTGATCGACGTGATGATGCTGTTGATGATCATCTTTATGATCACCGCACCGATTATGCAGGGCGGGGTGGATATCGCGCTGCCGACGGCGGATGTCGCGCCGCTCGAGCCGAAAAATGGTCTCGTGATCACGGTGGATCGTCGCGGGCAGATCTTCGTCGATGAAACGCAGCTGTCGTTCGACGAGTTCGCCGGCAGCATCAAGGCGTTGTCGGAGAAAAAGGGTGGCGGTGGGGTGTATCTGCGCGCCGATGAAGCCGTGCCGTACGGAACCGTGGTGCGCATCGTCGCGGCGATGAAGTCCAAGGGGATTACCGATGTAGGGCTCGTCGCGGAACCGGACGGCAATCGGTGAGTCCGTCGCACGCGGCGACCAGGCCGCCGACGCTCGGCCGTGGTATTGCGTTCTCCTCGCTGGTGCACCTGCTGCTGGTGGCAGCGGCCCTGTGGTGGGGCGCCCGAGTGGAGGCGCCTCGGCCGCCCGTGTATCGCGTGGAACTGGTGGGGGCGCCGCCGGGACCGCGGCAGGCCGGCGTGGTGACACCGGCGGCGCAGCCGTCAGCGCAGGCCCCCGATATCGCCGGCGCCGAACGTGTGCCCGAAGAGAAGGTCGTACCGACTGCATCGACGGCGAAAAAGGTCCTCCCGTCGCCCAAGGCGACCCCCTCGACGTCGCGTACGAAGCAGGCGGGGTCGAAGGCCGCATCGCCGACGGCGTCGAAGTCGACGGCGGCACCCAAGGCTGGTGCGGGTGCGCAGGGCGGTAACGGCGCAGATGTCGCCAACCTGAACATTCGCGGGATCGAGTTTCCGTATCCCGGGTACCTGCAGAACGTCGTGAGGCAGCTGACGCTGAACTGGACGCCGCGCCGTGTGTCGGCATCGCTCGTATCAGAGGTAAAATTCACCATCCGACGTGATGGCTCGGTGATGGCGATCGAAGTCGTGAAGGGATCGGGTGATCGCATCTACGACCTCGATGCCATGGGCGCTATCGAAGCGGTTGGCTCGACGCGTGGGTTCGGCCCGCTGCCTCAGGGATGGACGGATGATGTGCTGATCGTGTACTTCACGTTTGACTATGCCTTGCGACCCAACTGACCGCGTGCCCCAGATGATGCTCCGTTCCCAGTCGCTTCGTGTGCTGCCCATGCTCGCCTGTCGGCTGCTCGCCCTTGTCCTCGCGCTGCCGTCGGGCGCCGCGGCACAGGCGCAGCCGCCGGGGGTGAGTCTCAGCACGCGCTATGTGGCGGGTCAGAAGACCTCCTTGCTCGTGCTGCCGGTGAAGGGCGTGAATGGGGACACGGTGGCGACGATCCTGTCGCGGGATTTCGACTATAGCGACCGCTTCAACGTGGTG
>CAITQY010000089.1 GCA_903894655.1 uncultured Gemmatimonadota bacterium | reverse complement strand
CGGCGCGTGCTGGCGGGTGGTCTCGCCACGTTCACCGGCACGGGCGTGAGTGCCGCTCCGATGCGCGGCGGTGGTGGCTGCGGGTCCGGCTGCGGCTGCGCCTGATGAGCGGCCGATGATCACCGGCGCCGTTGCCATCGAGCAGTGGGATCTCATCGAGCCCTTTGAAATCGCGCGCGGCGTGATGACCGCCATTCCGCTGGTCACGCTCACGCTCACGGATAGCGCGGGTAACGTGGGGCGCGCCGAGGCGGCGGGGGTGGACTACGACGGCGAAACGCCGCACATGCTGCAGGCGCAGATCGAGTCGGTGTTGCCGCTGGTCCTCGCCGCAGCACCGGGTGACGTGGTGAACGACGCCACGCTGCAGGCCGTGCAGGAGTTGCTCCCCTCCGGCGGCGCGCGCAATGCCATCGATTGCGCGCTCTGGGATCTGCGGGCCAAACAATCCGGCATTCCCGTGTGGCAGTACGCAGCGCTGCCTCCACTTCGTCCGCTCACCACGGTCTTCACCCTCGGACTCGGGACCGAATCCGATACGCGACGCAAGGCACGGGCAGCCCGTCATTATCCGCTGCTCAAGCTCAAGTGCGACGCCGAGCGCCACGTGGATGTGGTGCGATGGGTGCGCGAGGAACATCCCACGGCGCGCATTGCGGTCGATGCGAATCAGGCGTGGACCCGCGATCTGCTGGAGCGCGTACTGCCGCCACTCGCCGCGCTCGGTGTCGAGATGGTTGAGCAGCCGGTCAAGCGCTTCGAAGATGCGCAACTCGACGGACTCCGTTCGCCGTTGCCACTGGCCGCCGACGAATCGTGCGTGGACCGCGAATCGCTGACCGAGCTGTTCGGCCGCTATCAGTTCATCAACATCAAGCTCGACAAATGCGGCGGGCTGACGGAAGCGCTGTCGATGTCGAACGAGGCGCTGGCGCACGGCCTGCAGCTGATGGTCGGCAACATGTGCGGCACGTCGCTGGGCATGGCGCCAGGCTTCCTGGTTGGACAGCGCTGCGGCTACGTCGATCTCGACGGGCCGTTGCTGCAATCACGCGATCGCGACCATGCCTTCACGTTCAGCGACGGCGTCATGCAACCGCCCTCGCCGGCGCTCTGGGGCTAACGCGCGCGGTCCGTAAAGCGCGCGAGCCTGAACAGCTCGATGTTGTGGGCCGTGGAACCATGCTGCACGAGGTCGGCGCAAATCTCACCGATCACACTGGACATCTTGAACCCGTGCCCGGAGCACGGTGACACCAGCAACACCTCCGGCGCATCCGGCGCGCGATCGATGATGAAGTGCTCGTCGGGCGTATTGGTGAATAGGCACGCCGCCGACGACCGCAGCGCCCCGTTGGCGGCGGGGAAATAGCGGGACACCGCCTCCCGCAGCGCCGCTTCATCACGCGGATGACAGCTGCGATCCATCGTATCGGGATGCACGCGCTCGTCGAGATGGTGATAGCGGCCGATCTTGAACCCGGGCACGCCGTACTCTGGGAAACCGTAATACGTGCCCTCCTCGGCCTCGAGCACGAACACCGGAAACGCCCCCGGCGCGAACTGCGCATGGTCGGCGACCTCGAACCAGCCAAGCACCTGACGTTCGGGCGAGAGGAGCGGGCGGAGTGCGGGGGCGAGATCGCTCATCCACGGGCCCGCCGTCAACACGAGCTGGCCGGCCTCGTATTCGCCGCGATCGGTGCGCACCCGCACGCCCCCGCCGCCCGCCGTGTAGTCGAGCACCCGCTCACCGGTGCGAATGTCGGCGCCCAACGACCGGGCACGATGGGCGTACGCTTGAATGCAGCGCTCGGGCGTGAGGAATCCGGCGTCGGGCTGATACACCGCCATCGCATTCGCGGCCGGGCGCCATCCTGGAAAGCGGGCCGCGAGGGCCGTCGCGTCGAGCACCTCGTGCGGCAGGTCATGCTCTCGGCAACTGCGCAGCGATCCTTCGAACACGTGACTGCCGTCGGAGCCCACGTCGAGCCCGCCGGTGACATGCAGGAGCGGCTCGTCGAGTCCGTCTTGGAGTTCACGCCACAGGGCGAACGCCCGGCGGAGCAACGGCACGTAGGACGGATCCTCGAAATAGGCGAGGCGGATGATGCGGGTGAGCCCATGCGACGATCCGAACCCGTGCCCGAGTTCGTGCTGCTCGAGGGCCAGCACCCGAAGGCCGCGTGCGGCGAGGTGGGCGGTGGCGGCGCTCCCCATGCCGCCCACGCCGGCGACGATCACATCGTAGTGCGGAATCACGGGATCGACCTCAACGGCCTGAAGGTTTCGACACACAGCCAGCGTCCTGTCCCAATACATGACAAAAAACTGATCGGAATACCAGTCCAAACCAGCTTACGCGCGCAGGAGACCGGTTTTCGTCGCCTTTTCGTCCCACCTTCGGGGTGGCAAATCCCTTAAAGCTGAGAGAGAT
>CAITQY010000088.1 GCA_903894655.1 uncultured Gemmatimonadota bacterium | reverse complement strand
GATCTACCCATCGTGCGCGTGGTGGCCGGTCCCGACGACGCGGCCGACACGCCGCTCGGTGAGTCGGCGTATACCGACGACGCGCAGGGCCGCCTGGTGAATTCGGGCGCCTTCGACGGACAGCTGGTGGCCGACGCCAAGCGTACGGTGACCGACTGGCTCACCGCCGGTGGGCACGGGTCGAGCGTGGTGAACTTCCGGTTGCACGACTGGTGTATTTCCCGTCAGCGCTACTGGGGACCGCCGATCCCGATCATCTACTGCGACGCGTGCGGCACCGTGCCGGTGCCCGAGTCGCAGCTGCCGGTGGAGTTGCCGTTCATCCCCGACTTCAAGCCCGACGACTCCGGCATCTCGCCGCTCGCGCGCCACGAGGAGTGGTACCGCGTGCCATGCCCCACGTGCGGCGCACCGGCCCGTCGGGAAACCGACGTGTCGGACACGTTCCTCGACAGCGCGTGGTATTTCCTGCGCTATCCGAGTGCGACGCGGAGTGATGTCGCGTTCGATACCGAAACCACGAAGCGCTGGTTGCCGGTTGATTCGTATATCGGCGGCAACGAGCATGCGGTGTTGCACCTGTTGTACTCGCGCTTCGTGACCATGGTCATGAAGGACGCGGGGCACATCGATTTCGAAGAGCCGTTTACGCGGTTTCGCGCGCACGGCATGATCATCCGCGAAGGCGCGAAGATGTCGAAGTCGAAGGGCAACGTGATCAACCCCGATGTCTACATGGAAGAGTGGGGCGCCGACGCGTTCCGCATGTATCTCATGTTCCTGGGGCCCTACGAAGAGGGCGGAGACTTCCGCGATCAGGGCATCAGCGGCGTCCGCCGTTTCCTCGACCGTTTGTGGGCGTCGGTCCGTGATGCGCGTACGGATGTCGCACTCGACGCGAACGTGACGCGACAGATTCATCGCACCATCAAGAAAGTTGGCGAAGACACGGCGAGCCTGAGCTACAACACGGCGATCGCGGCCATGATGGAGTGCCTCAATCACGTGCGCGCCGGCGACCGACCCGTGCACCGGGACGAAGTCTTGCCGCTGGTGCAGCTCGTGGCGGCCTATGCGCCCCATTTCGCTGAAGAGTGCTGGGAGCTGATGGGACACACCGCCACTGTTTTCGACGGCGGCTGGCCGACGTTCGATCCGGCCATGCTCGTGGAGAACGAAGTCGATCTCGTGGTGCAAGTGAACGGCAAGGTACGCGGCAAGCTGCGCGTGGCGGTGGACGTCACGCAGGACATCGCGATGGCTGCCGCGATGGCCGATGCCGGCATCGCCAAGTTTGTCGTTGGCGAGATCAAGAAGGTGATCTTCGTGCCCAAGCGTCTGCTCAACATCGTGGTGTGATGCACGATCACGTGTGAACCGGCGCGACGGGCGGCCGGTTCACGCGCAGCTGCGGTGAGTATTCTGGTGGCAGGTCGTTTACTACGCGTTTGACACCGTCCATCAGCTTCGGCATGCCGAAGTTGATGACGAGACCGAGCGGGAGTTGAGCTAACCGTAGGTACGTGAGCAGCTGCCTAGTGTGCGCCGACGAATTGGTTTCTTGGGCTTTGACTTCAATGATCAGCCGGCCGTTGACAATCAGATCGGCGCGGAAGGCATTCTCATAGCGATCTCCCTCGAATTCGAAGGAGATCGTTTTTTGTCGTTCAACCGCGAACCCTTCGCGCACCAGCGTGCAGAAGAGAAAAGTCTCGTAGGCGTTCTCAAGCATCCCCGATCGGAATTTCCTATGAATTCGGATCGCGGCGTTGAGGCAGGCTCCCGTCAGGTCATCGGGGTGGATGTGCATGGAAGTGCTCGCTTCGGAGGATTGGGTGTGTCGAGCTGAGTCAGCTGGCTCACGCGAAGCTCGCGAAGTGCCGCGACGGGTCGCGAAGAACTGCGACAGCTTTTCATGCTTCTAAATGCTTGTCTTCGCGTGCCGTCGCGGCTCTTCGCGCCCTTCGCGTGAACCAACGGTCTCTTGGACGGCACGAACCTATTCGTACGCACACGAACCACTGTCATCAAACAGCTGCCGGCGGGAGCACACGCACGCCGTGGCACCCCCCCCACCCCGGTTCGCCACGCCTGAGCACGCCAACGCCATCGCAACGAACGGGTATTGGGTCGCGTTATCTTGATGGATAGCCCCCGTGGCGCTTGCCGGCTTTCGAGTCGTATGCTGAGCGTCTTTTTCGATCCGCCGTGCGCCCCTGCGAATGCCAGATAATGTGATGCCGCCGCGCTCCGCGCGCCGGTTCGCCATAGATCCCTCGCGCCGACTGTTTGCGCTCTTGTCGGTTGCCCTCCTCGGACTCGGCGCCTGCAAAGAGCAGCAGCGCCCGCCCCGCCCCGCGCCCGTCGTGTCCACGATAACGGCGAAGAAGGGGCCGCTGCCGTTCGTCGTCTCCGCCAATGGGCAGATCGAGCCCAATCGGACCGTGGCCGTGCAGTCACTCGTGTCTGGCATGCTCACCCGGGTGGCCATCGCCGAAGGCGATGAAGTCCGCCAAGGGCAGGTGCTCTTCCAGATCGATCCCCGACCGTTCCGCGCCGAACTCGATCGGCTGCAGAGCACGCTGGCGCGCGATCAGGCCACCTTGCTCCGCGCGCGAGGCGACTCGGTGCGCTTCGCCGGACTGGCCAAGGACGGCTACGTGACCCGTCAGCAGCTCGATCAGACCTTTGCCGAGGCCTCCGCCTTGGCCGCGACCGTGGCGGCCGGCCGGGCGTCGCTGGAGCGGGCGCGGCTCGATCTCGAGAACACGACCATCAAGGCCCCGATCTCCGGGCGTACGGGACAGATCACGCTTCGCGTGGGGAGTCTGGTCCGCGCACAGGCCGATCCGCCACTGCTCACGATCAACGAACTCGAGCCCGTGCTGGTGCGCTTCACCGTGCCGGAGCAGGCGTTCGAAGAAATGCGCCGCCGGTCCGGTCTCGACAAGGCGCTCCCGGTGAGCATCGTCCCCAATGTGGGCGATAGCAGCCAGAAGATCACCGGAACGCTGACCTTCATCGACAACGCGGTCGATCGTGCCACCGGCACCGTGCTGCTCAAGGCCCGGGTCCCCAACGCCGATCGGTCGCTGTGGCCCGGCCAGTTCGTGTCGGTGGGTCTCGAACTCACGGTCGATCAGGATGCCATCACCGTGCCGTCGGAAGCGGTCGTCACGACCGCCAACGGCGCGTTCGTGTATCTCGTGGAGGGTGGCAAGGCCAAGCGCATGGCGGTGAAGGTCGGTCGTCCGTCCGGCACGCTCGTGAAGCTCGACAGCGGCCTGGTCGGCGGGGAGCAAGTCATCATCGAAGGCCAGAATCGCCTGCAGGACGGCGCCAAGGTCGAGTTGCGTGGTTCGCTCTCGAAGGGCGGCCCGAGCGGTGCGAGTCGTGGGTCGACTGGCCGAGGCAATCGCGGTGCCGGCGGTGCCGGCGGTGCCGGCGGCGGCGGTGGTGCGGGCGGGAAGCGAGGAGCAGCCCAGTGAATCTGAGCGCGATCTGGATCAAGCGGCCGGTCATGACCACGCTGGTCATGCTGGCCATTCTGACGTTCGGCATTGTGGCGTACCGGGCGTTGCCGGTGAGCGATCTGCCCACCATCGACTACCCCACGATCACCGTGTCGGCCGGTCTGCCCGGTGCAAGCCCCGAGGTCATGGCGACGTCGGTGGCCACGCCCCTCGAGCAGGCGTTCTCCACGGTGTCGGGCATCGAGAGCATCACGTCGTCCAGCTCGCAGGGCAGCGCCAACGTGACGCTGCTCTTCGCCCTCGACCGCGATATTGATAAAGCGGCGGCCGACGTGCAGTCGGCCATCTCCAAGACGCTGCGTCAGCTGCCGCAGGGCATCAATCCGCCGTCGTACAACAAGGCGAACGCGGCTGACTCGCCGATCATGATGTTCTCGATCAACTCCGACGTCCTCAGTCGGCAGGAGTTGAGCGAGTACGCGGAAACCTTCCTTGCCCAGCGCGTGTCCACCGTGACCGGTGTCGCGCAGGTGCAGGTGTACGGCTCGTCCAAATACGCCGTGCGCGTACAGCTCGATCCCGGCGCCATGGCGGCACGTGGCATCGGCATCGACGAAGTGCAGGCGGCCATCAACCAGGGAAATTCGAATTCCCCGGCCGGCGTGCTCATGGGTCCCAACCAGTCGTTCACGCTGCAGGCCTCCGGGCAGCTTCGGAACGCCACGGAGTTCCGCAATCTCGTGGTCGCGATGCGCAACGGCGCGCCGATTCGTCTCGGCGAACTCGGCAACGTGATCGACGGCTTGCAGAACATGCGCGGCATGAGTGAAATCAACGGACGCGCCAACACCGCGCTCTCGATCATCCGTCAGCCCGGCGTGAATACGGTCGATGTCGCCAAGGGCGTCAATGCCGTGCTCAAGCAGCTCGAGCCGCAGCTGCCGCCCAGCGTCAGTATCGTGCCGATCTACGACCGCTCCATCGCGATCGAGGATAGCGTCAACGATGTGAAGTTCACGCTCATTCTCACGGTCGGTCTGGTCGTGATGGTGATCTTCCTGTTCCTCCGGAATCTGCGCGCCACGCTCATCCCGTCGCTGGCTCTGCCGTTCTCGCTGATCGGAACCTGCACGGTCATGTGGATGCTCGGCTACAGCCTCGACAACCTGTCGCTGATGGCCCTCACGCTCGCGGTCGGCTTCGTCGTGGACGACGCCATCGTGATGCTCGAGAACATCGTGCGCCACCTGGAGATGGGAAAGAAACCCATGCAGGCGGCGCTCGACGGCTCGAAGGAGATCAGCTTCACGATTCTCTCGATGACGCTGTCGCTGGTGGCCGTCTTCATCCCACTGCTGTTCATGCCGGGGCTCGTGGGGCGCTTGTTCCGCGAGTTTGCCGTGACGATCGGTGTGGCCATTCTCGTGTCGGGCTTCGTGTCGCTCACGCTCACCCCGATGTTGGCCGCGCGATTCCTGCGTGAAGGCGAAGGGCATGCGCCCAGCGACGGCAAGTGGCGCTCGGTCGAGCGCCTGTATCAAGCCACGGAAGGGGCGTACGTACGCTCCTTGGGCTGGGTGATGAATCGCCGCGGCCTCACGATGATCTTCGGCGCCTTCACACTGGTCGCGACCGTCGGGCTGTTCATGTACATCCCGAAGGGTTTCCTCCCCTCGGAGGACACGGGCCGCCTGTCCGGTTCGATCGAAGGGCCGGAAGGCATCGGCTTCGAGGCGCTGCAGGTGAAGATCCGCGAAGTGGCGGCGATCATCGAGAAGAGCCCGAACGTGAAGTACACGCTGGCCTCGATCGGCGGCGGACCGGGTGGTGGTGGCTCGAACAGCGGTCGCTTGCAGCTCACGCTCAGCGAAGATCCGAATCGTCCGCACGTGGATCAGATCATGCGCGAACTCACGCGCGCGACATCCAAGGTGCCGGGCGTGCAGGTGTTCTTCCGCAATCCGCCGCCGATCAACATCGGCGGACGGCGCGGCAACAGCGCGTATCAGGTGTCGCTGCAGGGCCCAGACATCGCCGAGCTGTACACCGCCGCGCGTGCACTCGAGGCCCGCATGAAGGATTTGCCGGAGCTGGAAAACATCTCCAGCGATCTGCAGGTCGGCAATCCGCAGGTGGGCATCCAGATCGACCGGGAACGCGCGTCGGCGCTCGGATTGAGTGCGTCGCAGATCGAAAACGCGCTCTACAACGCCTACGGCTCGCGTCAGGTCTCCACGATCTATACGCAGACCAACCAGTACCAGGTCATTCTCGAACTCAAGGAAGCGTTCCAGAAAGACCCGGCGTCACTGAGTCAGTTGTACGTGCGTTCCAATACCGGCAATCTGGTGCAACTCGGCTCGGTCGCCACGTTCACCAAGGGCGTCGGTCCGCAGAGCATTCAGCACAACGGGCAGCTGCCGGCCGTGTCGATCAGCTTCGCCACCCGCCCCAACGTGGCACTCGGTACGGCCGTCGATGCAGTACAGCGCGAGGCTCGCGCCGTCCTGCCACCTGACGTCACCTCGGTACTGTCGGGCGATACACAAGCGTTCGCGCAGGCTCAGAGCGGCCTGCTCGCGCTGCTGTTTGTCGCCATCTTCGTGATCTACGTGGTGCTCGGCATTCTGTACGAAAGCTTCATTCACCCCATCACGATTCTCTCCGGATTGCCCTTCGCGGCACTGGGCGCCTTGCTGACGCTCTGGCTCTTCGGCAAGGATCTCGGCGTGTATTCGTACGTCGGCATCATCATGCTGATCGGGCTGGTGAAGAAGAACGCGATCATGATGATCGACTTCGCGATCGAGGCCGAGCGTGATCACAAGATGTCGGCGCGTGATGCCATCGTGGAGGCGGCGCGTGTGCGATTCCGTCCGATCACGATGACGACGTTGGCCGCCCTCATGGGCACACTGCCCATCGCGATCGGCTTCGGGGGCGGTGCGGAGTCGCGGCAGCCGCTGGGCCTCGCCGTGGTCGGCGGCCTCGCGTTCTCTCAGTTGATTACGCTGTACGTCACGCCGGTCGTGTACACGCTGCTCGATCAGTTCCAGTCGAAGCGCAAGACGACGGCGGTACCGGTGCGCAGCAGCGGCATGCAGCCGATACCTGTTGCCGGCGACTGATCCGCGTCGTCGCCGACCGATGGACACACTGAACGGCCGCTGGCATTCGCTAGCGGCCGTTCGTATCTACACTAACTCGACGCGCCATACTCGCGTGCCACTTTAGAACTCGATCTGCGTACCCAGTTCGACGACGCGGTTGGGCGGAATGCAGAAGAACTCGGTCGCCGAGCGCGCGTTTCGCGCCATGATGGAAAAGATGATCTTGCGCCACCGCGACAATGTGACCGTATCGCCCGGACGGCTAGGTACGGGGATGAGCCGCTCGCGGCCGAGGAAGTAACTCGTCTCCATCGGTTTGCACCGGATACCCATCTGGTCGACCACTTCGAGCACGTTCGGGACATTCGGCGTCTGCATGAACCCGTACGATACCATGACGCGCCAGAAGCCATGCCCGAGGGGAATGACCCGCACGCGCTCGTCCTGCTTCGTCTCCGGCACATCGGCTGTTTTCACCGACACCAGCAGCACACGCTCGTGCAGCACTTTGTTGTGCTTCAGGTGGTGCAGCAAAACCGGGGGGACGCCATCGTCGCTGCCGGTCATGAACACCGCCGTGCCCGGCACGCGGTACACGCTCGACCTCTCGACGCCGTCGAGGAACAGTCCGATCGGCATCGTCCCTTCGGCCAGGCGCGCATTCAGCAACGCGCGACCGCGCTTCCACGTCAGCATGAGCAAGAACAGGACGACGCCCAATGCCATCGGCACCCAGCCGCCGTGCATGAGCTTCACCACGTTGGCGCTGAAGAAGAACACGTCGACGGTGAGGAATACCGCCGACAGCGCCACCGCCTGCCACCACGTCCAGCGGAAGCGGATACGGGCCACGATGTAAAACAGAATGCTCGTGATCAGCATCGTGCCGGTGACCGCGATGCCGTAGGCCGCGCCGAGCGCCGAAGTGTTCTTGAACAGCACAACGATGATGAGACAGCCCACCGCGATGAGGTAATTCACCTCGGGGATATAGATCTGTCCTTCCTCGGCCGTACTTGTGTGCTGGATCTCGAGACGCGGGATGAAACCGAGCGCGATTCCCTGACGGGTGACCGAGTAGGCGCCCGAGATCATGGCCTGCGAGGCAACGATCGCTGCCATCGTGGCAAGCACGATGAGGGGCAGGAGCAGCGCCTTCGGTGCGAGCAGGAAGAACGGGTTCTCGACAGCCGCCGGATTCCGAACCAGCAGCGCTCCCTGGCCGAAGTAGTTCAGCAGGAGCGCCGGGAACACCAACAGCAGCCACGCCGCACGAATGGGACGGATGCCGAAGTGACCCATGTCGGCATACAGGGCTTCGCCGCCGGTGATCACGAGCACCACGGAGCCCAGCACGAAGAACGCCAGCGATCCATGCAGCTGGACGAAATGCACGGCGTACATGGGGTTCACCGCGCCAAGGATCCATGGCGACTGAATGAGCTCGCGTACCCCGAGGGCGGCGATCGTGATGAACCACAAGAGCATGATCGGACCGAAGGCCTTGCCCATCAGGTCCGTGCCGAAGCGCTGCACGGCGAACAGGGACGTCAGGATCACCAGCGTGATCGGCACGATGTACTGCGCCACACTCGGCACGGCGATCTCAAGGCCTTCCATCGCCCCCAGCACACTCATGGCCGGCGTGATGATGCCGTCGCCGTACAGCAGGGCGGTACCGAACAGGGCGAGGGCGACGAAAATGCCGCCGCGTTTGAATCCGGGTGGCGTGCCACGCGGGAAGATCAACGCGAGCATCGCGAACTGACCACCCTCGCCGCGATTGTCGGCACGGAGCACGAAGCTCACGTACTTCACGGTGATCACGAGCGTCAGCGCCCACACGATCAGCGAGAGAACGCCAAACACATTTTCGCGCGTCGGCTGCAGTCCGTATAGCGGACTGAAACACTCCTTGATGGAGTACAGCGGACTCGTTCCGATGTCGCCATACACCACCCCAAGCGCCGTGAGCGTCAGAATCGCGAGCCGCTTGCCGGTGGGGTTCTCATGATGCCCTTCCTTTCGCAGCGGCGATTGGGCGGGGAACATGCTGGTGGTCGAGCGAATCTCGGCGCCGAGCGGTGCATCGCCGGCGTTGTTCGCGGCTGATGGAGTGGCGAACGAGCCCGTCGGATGCCGGATGGCGTCTGACGAGGGAGTCTGGCCGCTGCTGCCGGCCGCGCTGCTATCGGAGTCGGCCTCGGTGGGGTTCACCGAGGCCTGAGGATTCTGGTCGTTTGGCATGGTTTGGAGTGAATCCCAAATGTACCATGGTGCAGGGCCGAAATAGACAACGGGAGGCGGGTCTGCCTCCCGTCGTTGGGCGCGTCAGGTGATCACGCCGATGGCCCTGAGAAGGCGCGCCTCAGAGCTCACGCCCCACCAGTGATGAAAGTTGCGCCCGGGCGACGCGCCCATCGAGGCGGGCCTGAATCAAGGCCTGACGCGCCTGGTTGAGCTGCGTTTGCGACGTGAGCAGGTCGAGCAGGGTGGACGCGCCCAGCGCATAGCGCTGCTGCTGCACGCGCAAGTCTTCGTCGGACGCCGCGATGGCCGCCAGCTGCACCTGCACCCGCGCCTGCGCGTTCTGCAGGGAGCGCACGAACGACGTCAGATTTTGGCGCGCGGCCAGTTGCGCGTCGCGCAGCTGCGCTTCGGCGTTCGTGAGCGTGACGTCGGCCTGCACGGTCTGTGACTCACGGGCGAAGCCGTTGAAGAGCTGATAGGCAATGTTGAAGTTCATCGTCTGCCGGCTGGCGTTATTACCACCGACCAGCAGCATGTTTCGACCGACAAAGCCTCCGGCATTCTGACTGAAGGAGTAGTTGTACCCCATCGAGAGCGTGGGCAGATACGTCGACTTCTGCGACCGCTTGGCCGCCCGGGCAACCGCTACGTTGGCAGTCGCGAGACGTACCGCCGGGCCGTCGTTGGCCAGCTTCGCCAGCTCCTCGTCGGTGGGCAGCGTCAGCGGCGTATCGAGTGTGTCATCGGGCGATGCCGTGATCGGCGTGGTGGACCCGGCCACGCGCGTGAGCGACGCGGTGGCGACGCGCAGATCGTTCTCGGCGGTCAGCACCGCCAGCCGGGCATTGCCCACCAGAATCGTGGATCGCAGCGAATCCGACTTGGTCGCCACCCCGGCGGCGAGCCGCGCCGTGGAGGCCTTGAGCTGCTGTTCCGCCTGCTCCAGCTGCGCTTTGGCGGCGGCGGCGGATTCGCGGGCGGCGAGCGCGGCGTAGAACTGCTGCTTCACCTGCAGGGACGCATCGAAACGCGCCGACACGGCCGACACATCCGCGACATCGGCCGTCGCGTTGATGCGTCGGATTTCCGACCACCGCCGTCCACCATCGAACAATTCAACGTTCAGGGCAAGGCCGTTGCTGTAGCTCCACGGATTTCCCGACAACGACGTCAGCTGGCCGTTGAAGTTGTTGATCGTGGTGCCCTGCGTCCGCCCCGTCCCCGCCGAGAGGTTGACGTTCGGCACGTACGAGCCGAGGGCCTGTCGGCGCGCCGCCGAGGCATTGCGGTCGAGACCACGCGCCGACACCGCCGCGGGGGAATTCCTGGCCGCGAGTTCGATCGCCTCTCGCAGGCTGACGGGACGCGCTCCATCGTCGCCGGTGAGTCCCTGAGCGCCAAGCGGGGCGGCCATCAAGACCGCCCCAAAGATCACGGCGCCGACGACGGTCTGTTCTACACGATTGCGGCAATTCACTTGGTCTCACCTCGCGCACGCGCCGCGCTGTCGGCCGTTCGCTGGTTGCGCTCGAGCAAGGCGCGGAAGGCTGTCTTCTGCGACTCATCGAGGGTGTTCATCATCAGCACGCGCGCACTGTCACGCACAGCGTCGAGCGTCGGCCGGACGGTCTTCATGATTTCACGCGACTGCGAGCGACGCCAATCCCACACGGAGTCGACGACCACCCGCTGCGCGGGTGCGAGCTTGAGTTCACGGGCGAGTTCATCGATCAAGGTGGCCTCGTTGAACACGTCGGGACGTGGGG
>CAITQY010000087.1 GCA_903894655.1 uncultured Gemmatimonadota bacterium | reverse complement strand
GTGGCGCGGGTTTACGTCTGGGCGCAGTGACCATGCGCACGTCGTCGCCCATTGCCGTCGTCCTGCTCGCGGTGCTCTGCGGAGGGTGTTCGCTGCCGCAGTGGCGCGTCTGGCAGAAGACTGTTCCGACCGACACGGGACCGGCGCCCGCGGTGGTCGAGTCGCAGCGACGGGCGGCGGCGCTCATCGTGGATCTTTCCGCGTCGCTCTCAGCGGATCCGGCGAAGCAAGTCTCGGACATTCACGCCGTGGCCGTGCCGCTCTCGGTTTCTTTGGGCGAACCGCTGAAACGCGCGACCGTGTTTCAGGCGCCCGACGTGGTGGCGTCGCTGCGCAAGTCGAGTCTCGACGCGCAGGCCAAGGCGGAGAAGTGGCGCGAGTTTGCGCGCAAATACGCCGGCACGCCGCTGGAGGGCACCGGCGTAAACCTCGCGGGACCGACGGGAATCTTGGCATTGATTGCCGTCGTGGCTGCGTGCGTCGCGTTTCCGCCCATCGGCTACATCCTGCTCCGCGCGATGCCGGTGCTGTGGGGATTCTTTCGCTCCACCACCTCGGCCATCTCGGAATTTACCACGGCCAACCCTGATGAGGGCGAACGGCTCAAACTGACTCTTTCTCGCAAAATGGACGCCGCCCACAAGCGGCTCGTCAAAACCCGCAAAGTAACCGCTGCACCATGATTGACCGTATCCAATCTCACGCCGGACAGATCGCCGGCTCTGCTGTTTCGGGTGGTGGCACGATTACCGCGGTGGCGGCGTGGCAGTCGCAGCTTGCGTGGGGCGTGACGATCACGGCGGGGCTGGTCGCGATTGTGTCGGGGCTGTTGACGATTCGCAGCATCCTCCGCCGCGAGAAGTGACGCACGCCCCGAGGGTATGCTGTCCCGCCGTTTCGTCGTCGCCTCGGATTCTCACGGCGACCAGATAGACCCGGCCACTGAGAGCGCGCTGCTCTCGTTCGTTCACGATTTCAAGCCGCAGATCCGTATTCACGCGGGGGATGTGTTTGATTTTCGCAACCTGCGCCGCGGGGCCAGCGACGACGAAAAAGCGCACAGCCTCGAAGACGACTGGCGCATGGGCTCGGATTTCATGCGCCGCTTTTTCGACGGCGGGAAAGAAAACCACTTTTTGCGCGGCAACCACGACGAGCGGCTGTGGCACTTCGCGCACTCGGCCACGGGCCTCCTGCGCGACTACGCGCACGACGGGATCGCGCGCGTGGAGAAGCTGGTCAAGAAAAGCCGCGCGAAAATGCTGCCGTACGATTCGCGGCTGGGGGTGCTTAAACTCGGCGCGCTGAAAGTGATTCACGGATACGCGGCCGGCATCGGCGCCGCGCGCAAACACGCCATCGTTTACCGCAACTGCCTCTTCGGCCATACGCACAACTGCGACGTGGCCGGCGCCGAGTCCGACGAAGGCGTGAGCGAGGCGCGCGGCATCGGCGCGTGTTGCCGGCTCGATATGCCTTACAACGCGCACCAGACCGGCAAGCTGCGGCATCAAAATGCGTTCTGCTACGGCCTCCTCTTTGAAGATGGAACCTACCAAATCAACCAAGCCAAAAAGATCGACGGGCGTTTCTATGTCGCCAGCGATTTCCGCGCCCTCTGACCACGGCTGGGCCGCGCTGCTCTCACAGCACATCGTCGCGAGCGGCAGACAGGCAGGTGACGGCTGGAAAACTGTCGCGGAACTCATCCCGATTATGGGCCGCGCACGGCAGACCGTCCGGCCGATGCTCATTAAACTCGCGCAGGCCGGCGACCTGGAGCAAGCGCAGGGGAC
>CAITQY010000086.1 GCA_903894655.1 uncultured Gemmatimonadota bacterium | reverse complement strand
GAACCTGTTGCTCGATGATGGTGGCGATGCCACGCTGCTCGTGCACAAGGGCACCGAGTACGAGAAGAGCGGCGTGATCCCGGGCTTCGACAGCGACAACGAGCCGGAAGAGTGGGGCGTGATTCTCGACCTGCTGCGCGCAGAGCAGGCCAAGAACCCGGGTCGTTGGACGAAGGTGCTGGCCGGCATCCGCGGCGTGAGCGAAGAGACGACCACGGGCGTGCATCGTTTGTACGAGATGGAGCGCGCGGGTACGCTGGCCTTCCCGGCCATCAACGTGAACGATGCCGTCACCAAGTCGAAGTTCGACAACTTGTACGGCTGCCGTCACAGCATCGTGGACGGATTGAATCGCGCCACCGACGTCATGCTCGCCGGCAAGATCGCCGTCGTCATGGGCTACGGCGACGTGGGCAAGGGCTGTGCGCAGGCGCTCAAGGGTCAGGGCGCGCGCGTGATCATCACCGAAATCGATCCCATCTGCGCGTTGCAGGCGGCGCTCGAAGGCTATCAGGTGACGACGCTCGAAGACATCGTGGATACGGCCGACATCTTCATCTCGGCCACGGGCAACAAGAACGTCATCACGGTCGAACACATGGGTCGCATGAAGGACAAGGCGATCGTGGCGAACATCGGCCACTTCGATAACGAGATCGACATGGCCGGTCTCAAGAAGGTCGAAGGCATGAAGCGCATCAACATCAAGCCGCAGTACGACGAGTTCGTACTGCCGAACGGCCGCTCGATCCTGATCCTGGCCGAAGGCCGCTTGATGAACCTTGGCTGCGCGACGGGTCACCCGAGCTTCGTGATGTCGGCGAGCTTCACGAATCAGGTGCTGGCGCAGCTCGAACTGCACGCCAACGCCGAGAAGTACGGCAAGACGGTATTCGTGCTGCCGAAGCATCTCGACGAGAAGGTGGCGCGTTTGCACCTCGACAAGCTCGGCGTGAAGCTGACGACGCTGAACACGGAGCAGGCGGCGTATCTCGGCGTGAATCCGATGGGTCCGTTCAAGTCGGAGCACTACCGCTACTAGGACGGCGGTGGGCACCGTGTGAACGACACGGGAAGTTATTGGGTGCGAACGTGGGTGAGACTGGCGGAAGCGGCGTTACCTCTTGTGAGGTGGCGCCGCTTTTGGCGGTGGCGGGGTCGTCGATGCTAGCTTTCGGGATGTCTCGTTCTACGCATTGGTGTGCGGCTGGCTTCGCGCGCGCGGTCGCGCTGCTCTTGGCGGGGACTGGTGGGGCGCTTGGTGCGCAGCAGGCACCATCGTCGGTGCCGCCACTACAGGCCGTTTTGATCGCGCCGGGTGATACCGCGTTGCGCGGTAGCCGCATCGCGGCGGATTCGGTGCAGTATTCGCTCATCGCGTATCGCGGGGTGCAGCAGCAGACGATTGGCACGGCGATCGACGTCGTGCGGCTCGAGATGCGCGGTGATGTGCCGGTGATCCATCGTGTGCTCACGGTGTCTCCGGGACGCGCGCCGTTGATCGACTCCACTGTGACCGACGCGCGTACGTTGGCGCCGCGTCGTCATCGCAATGTGTCGCCGTCGCGACTGATTTCGCTGGAGTTCAACGGCAAGCGCGTGAAGGGATCGATCGGTCCGGTCGATGTGCCGTCGCTCCCGATCGATACCACACTCGCGATCGCGCCGTTCGATTCGGGGAACTGGGATCTGATCGTGCGTTCGCTGCCGCTGGAGAAAGGCTACGCGGCGCGTTTCCGCGTGTACGACACCGATAGTGGTCTGCGCGAGTATCGCATTGACGTTACGGGCAGTGCCACCGTGCTCGGCGAAGAGGCGCACGTGGTGATCTTCACGCTCGCTCCGAAGCGCGAATCCGTGGTATGGATCGGCAAGGCGTCACGACGATTGCTGCAGGTGGAGACGATGATTGACGCGAATACGATGCTGCGACAGGAGCGACAGGTGCGATAGGACGCCGCCGCCGCGTTGGTTACGCGACGGTGAAACGACTACGCGTGCGCGCGGTGCGCGCGGGCGAGATCGCCGGGAAGGTGCGCGGCCGAGGTCGAGGTGGCATCGGCGTGCACGGTCGCACCGGACAGTCGGCGGTCATAAAACGCCCGCCCGCCAGCGATCACTACCAAGGACGGGTTCATCGAGGCCCGGCGCACCGCGTCGATGATGTGCGTCATCTGATCCGCACGATGCTCACGGGTGAAGGCCGGGCTGAGCGACAGATCGATCGCGTCGAACCAATCGGTCGCGACAATCTGCTTGAGCGCCTGCTCGGTGGAGGGGAATCGGATACGGGTCTCGTGTCCGGCCTGCCAGAGCGCCTCGGCGTCGAGTGACGCGCCGAGCATATGAATTTCACCGGGCAGTGGAGCGACGAGCACGACCAGCGGGTGGGCATGCTGCTGTTGGACGCTGTCAACCGCGATTTCCCGCAGGAAGGTCTGCAAGCGACAGAGTCCGAGTGTCACGTCGTACTCGCCGCAGTCGTCGTCCGCCCACAGGTCGCCGAGGCAGCGCGCGGCGGGTTCGATGAGCAGTTCGGTGAGCGCTGAGATCGAGCGGAACTCGGCGTGCGCGGCGAGTAGCAGCAGCCGCGCTTCCGTCGGCTCGGTGGCAATCACGAGCGCGGCCAACCGTTCGGCCGCCGTGTTGGTGGACGACATGGCTGCGGCCGTCAGGTCGTCGATCAACGGATCGCCCTGTCCGGTCGTGAGCTTGAGGCTCCAGTTCGCGAACAGGCGCGTCGGGGCGCTATGCACCGAGAGCGCCTCGATGTCGGCGTGCCGCGTGTCACGGCTGATCGACGACCAGATGCGTGCGATGCTGGCCGGCGGTCCTTCGAGCCACTGAAAGAAGCGGTCGTCGTTGTAGACCATCATGCCGGTGATGCTTTCGGCACGGTTGCGCGCCGCGGCCGAGTGCTGCAGATCGCCCAGCTGCGATTCGGAGAGCGGCGTGGTCGCGCGACTGCGGTACGTGAGCGTCATCAGCGGTGTGGCCGCGGATTGATCGTGCCCGCGTGTGGTGCCCGCGTTGTGTGCCGTCGTACGTGGTCCCGCCATACCGCTACTCCGTTGCCACATGTCAGGTCCAAAGGCGGCCGGCGGGAGCGTGCAGGAGGGCGGCACACTCAGAGACAAACGCGACGGCACTTCGGGCTGGGGTAGTATTCGGAGCAAAGCGATCCGGTGTCAAGCGAACAGAGCGTGTTTAGACCGTTGGAGAAACGGTTCGGACCGTTGGTCCTAACGTGATGTGTTCTCGGCGAAGATCACCGACGGACAGAGCTGGCTGGAGCGGAACACGCTGTTGAACGCCAACACGTAGCAGGCCAGTGACTAGACTTCAGGTACGATGACTGAATTCCAAGACGCCACTCGTGACGCCGTTGCGGCGATCACCATGCATAAGATCGCCGTGGAGCGCACGGCCCGGTACGCGACCGCTGGAGCCGACCCGGCCGATACCACCACGCTGTGGGTGGTGTTTCATGGCTACGGCCAGCTGGCCAGCGAGTTCCTGACCACGTTCGCCCGGCAGGCGCCCAAAGCCACGCGAATCGTCGCCCCCGAGGGGCTGTCGCGCTTCTACCTGGAGCTGCCGCGGGCTGATGGGAAGCATCTGGCGCGGACCGGCGCCACGTGGCTCACGCGTGACGATCGCGAGGACGATTTGCGCGACGCGCTCGGCATGTTGCACGCGGTCGTCGGCCAAGAGGTCGACGCGATTCTCGAAGCGCGCGGTGACGTTCCGGCGATCAAGGTGCTCGGGTTCTCGCAGGGCGTGGCGATGAGCATGCGTTGGGTGGCCGATGTGGCCGACCGTGGCGTGCCGGAGGAGGGAGCCGACGTGGCCACGCATGTGCTGTGGGCGGGCGGGTTGGCGCATGATGTGTCGGACGACGCGATGCGCGCGGCGTGGACCGGCACCACCGTGCAGGTGGTGGTGGGCGACAAGGACAAATTCGCCACCGATTCCTTCCGCCGAACCCTTCGTAAGCGCATCGACGCGATGGGCATCGAGGTGGAAGAGTTCACGTTCGGTGGCGGGCATCGCCTCGACGACGACGTGCTCCGCAAGCTGCTGTAGGGCGGTCCACGGCCGCCGCTGTTTACATCACGTGCCAGGTCGCACGATCACGCCGATCACGATGATGAGCAGCAGGATCGTGGGTACTTCATTGATCCAGCGGCAGGCGGTTTCGCTGAGCACGTACTCGCCCTGCAGGAATTTCTTGCGCGTCCACGACGCGAGGCCGTGATAGCCAAGCAGGAAGACGACGGCGCCGAGCTTGGCGTGCATCCACGGCATCTTGAGCAGCGACGGATTCATCACCAGCATCGCGGCGCCGGCACCGATGGAGACGACCATCGCCGGCGTCATGATGGCGCGCAGCAGGCGCCGCTCCATGACTTCGAGGGTGGCCGTCACCGCCGGCTCGCTGCGTTTCTGCACGTGGTACACGTACAGGCGGAAGATGTAGAACAGCCCGGCGTACCAAGCGATGACGGCGATGACGTGTAGCGCCTTGACCGACAGGTAGGTAGTTCCGTTCACGAAGCCTCGCGCACTGACGTTACGTGATCGCCTCGAGTGCCCGGCGGACTTTGCCGACCAGCTCGTGGATCTGGTCGACGCTGATAATGAGCGGCGGCGACAGAGCAATGATATCGCCGGTAACGCGAATCAGCGCGTCCTGGTCGTGGAAGCAGTTTACGAAGGCGTCGTAGGCGCGGGCTCCCGGCAGGCCGGCACGCGGTTCGAGTTCGATGCCGGCCACCAGACCGAGGTTGCGCACGTCGATCACGTACGGCGCATCACGCAGCGCGTGCACGGCGGTTTCCCACTCGGGCGCGAGCGCGCGCGTCCGCGCGAACAGGTCTTCCTGCTCGTAGATCTCCATGGTGGCGAGGCCGGCGGCCGCCGCCAGCGGGTGTCCGCTGTAGGTATACCCATGGAACAACTCGATGCCGCGCGCCGAGGCGTTGACGACGGTGTCGTAGATGGACCCCTGCACGGCGGTGGCGCCCATCGGTACGGCCGCGTTGGTGAGACCCTTGGCCAGCGCCATGATGTCAGGGGTCACGCCGAAGTGCTGCGCGGCGAACGGAGCGCCGAGTCGTCCGAATCCGCTGATGACTTCGTCGAAGATCAGCAGGATGCCGTGGGCCGTACACAGCGCCCGCAGCCGTTCCAGATAGCCCACGGGTGGCACGAGCACGCCGGTGGATCCCGCCAGCGGTTCGACGATCACGGCGGCGATGCTGCCGGCACCGTGCGTGGCCACCATGGTTTCGAGGGCGTCGGCGAGGTGCGCGCCCCAGAGCGGCTGTCCTTTCGAGAACGCGTTGTGGGCGAGATCGTGCGTGTGCGGCAGATGATCGATGTGCGGCATCAGCTGCGCCGTGAACGTTTTGCGGTTCGTTTCGATGCCGCCCACGGAAATGCCACCGAAGCCCACGCCGTGATAGCCGCGCACACGTCCGATGAACATGGTGCGCTCCGGTTCGCCGCGAGCCTGATGGTAGGCCATGGCGATCTTGAGCGCGCTGTCCACCGCCTCGCTCCCCGAGTTGGAGAAGAAGACCTTGTTCATGCCGGTGGGGAGCAGCTTCACCAGCTTGTCGGCCAGCGCGAACGACAGCGGATGCCCCATCTGAAAGCTCGGCGCGAAATCGAGCGTCGAGGCCGTCCGACTGATCGCGTCGATGATGGGGGCCCGGCAGTGTCCGGCATTCACGCACCAGAGTCCGGCGGTCCCGTCAAGAATCGCGCGCCCGTCGTCCGACTGATAGTGCATGTCCTTGGCGCTGACGAGCAGGCGCGGTCGGGCCCTGAACGCCTTGTTGGCCGTGAACGGCATCCACTGCGAATCGAGGGACGGGGAGGGCGTGGTCGGAGCGGTCATCTCAGAACTCGTGTGGTGATGAGTGCGCGCGGCTACCGCGCTGCAGTTACCGCGGATACGCGGTGGATTGCCCGGTGAGCATCAGCACGGCCAGCAGCCCGCCGGCGAGTCGCTTCATGTATCTGGTCCTAAAGGGGGTGGTGCGGCGTTACTTGCCGGTACGCTTCACACAGGCACTCGGATACTGCTGACAATATCCGGCTCGGCTGGTGCCGACCTGCTTGGACATCAGCACCGCATGCACGACCGCCCGCCCGAGGACATCGGCCCCGGCGTTGAAGATGGCTTGCAGATCGCCGTTGCTCATTTGGGTGGTGGGCAGTGTCGTGGCCATGCCGAACACCGTGTCCCCGTCGCCAATGCCGTGAATGGGACGGATGGAGCGGGCAAGGCCCGCATTGGCGATCTGCGCCATGCGCTCGGCCTCGAGGTCGAACAGCGGGGCGTCGGTGGCCACGAGGGCGATCGTGGTGTTGCGCGGGGCGCCGTCCGAGCCGTCGTTCGGACCACCGCGGCCGGTGGCCGCTGCTGCGCATTCCTCGGCCTTGGGCTGCACCAGGTTGAACTCGTCACCGAGCTCGAGGAAGAAGCCGTAGGGGAGGCATGTGCGCGGGTCGAGTGGTGACCCGGCCGGGTTGAGTCCGACGATGGCCGCCACGGTGTAGCCGTTGGACAGCTTCACACTGGCGGTGCCCATGCCCCAGCCGGCACCCATGCCCACGCCGATGCGGCCGCTCTGCACGGGGTCGGTGGTGGCGGCGTCCGTGGCTTTGTAGCCGAAGGAGGCGTCGGGGCGCTTCTTGAAGTTGCCACCGCGGCCGAGGTCCATGAGGATCGCGGCGGGCACGATGGGGACCACCCCGGCGCCCACGGGCACGCCGAAGTTGTGCTCTTCCATCCACTGCATCACGCCGGTCGCCGCATCGAGGCCGAAGGCACTGCCACCACCGAGCATGATGGCCTGCACGGTGCGGACCTGACCGCCCGGCTTGAGCAGATCGGTTTCCTTGGTGCCGGGCGCGCCACCCATCTGGCTATAACCGGCGGTCGCGCCCTTTTCGGTGCGGATGACGGTGGTGCCGGAGCGGTAGCCGCTGTCCGAGCGGGTGAAGTGACCGACTTTGAGCCCTGGCACGTCGGTGAGCGAGTTGGTCGGGCCGGGGCCGATCACGGTGACGCGCGCCGGTGGCTGTGTGGCCGGGCGCACGGGCTGGGCGCGGAGCGCGAGGGCTGGCAGGGCCAGCGCTGGCAGCGCGGTGGCCACCAGCACCCCGGCGCGCCATCGCGCGCCGGGGGAGGTGAAAATGGAACGGGAACGCTGAACCATGGAAGAGTCCGACCGTTTAATGGAAGGGAAGCACGAGCGGAGACGTCTTGTTCAGTACAAGCGTCCGGTTCATGTCATGCTTGATGACCACGGTCTTGGCAGCGGCATCGTAGGTGAAGGCGTCCATCTCGAAGGCCCGCGGGATGAAAGACGGGACCTGCGCCAGCGTGTATGGCTCGCCGTCCTTGGTGTTCTTGTTCGCGATGACTTCGGTCTGCGCCACGGGGAGCATGATGCCGAGGTCGGCCAGGCGGCGTCCTTCGGCGATAAAGATTTCCTGACGCATGAGGTACAGCACGTACAGCGCGTCGTCGGCCGTGGTGATGGCGTCGATGCGGGCGGTCGTGACCGAGGTGCCGGAGACGGTCGCCACGCGGACGGTCGGCAGGGAGCGCGTGAGCACGAAGCCGTCCTGCAACGGCTGTCCGGGCGCGAACGCGACCTTCGTATCGGCGGTGTTTGGATAGAGCACCTTACCGGCCGCGCGACCGCGCAGCTGCAGGCGGCTATCCGTGAGCTCGGTGGTGCGCGTGAGCACCAGCGCCAGCAGCTGCTTCAGCCGGTCCTTCGCCGCCGTCAGGTTGTTGTCGGCGATGTTGGCTTCGGCGATGATCATGTGCGCCTCTTCCGACTTCTGGAAGGCGATCGGGCTCTGGGTCGTCGCACCCCGGTTGAGGAACTTGGGATCCAGGAAGTCGAGACGCGGCAACGGCTGGAAGTTGTTGACGGAGCTCGTCAGCACGCCCGTCATGTTGTTGGACGGGCCGTTGACCGGATCAAACGACGCATTGCGGATGAAGGTCGGATTGGCCGTGAGCAGCGCCTGCGCCTCTTCGACCGCCTTGGCCTTGTTGCCCAACCGGTGGTACGCCCGCGCGAGGGCCAGCGTATAGCTGTTCTTGCTGGGCACATCGGTGGAGAGCGTGCGCGCCTGCGTGAAGTCGGCGACTGCCGCATTCAGATTCGCTTGCGCATCCACGACGGGGCCGTTGGGCACCGCGGGCAGGCCGACGAACATCTCCCCCGCGAACAAGCTGGCGACGCCGCGCAGGTAATAAATCTCGGCCTTGTCGTTCGCGGTCACGAGTGGATCCCGCGGGAACACACTGTCCAGCCCGAAGCTCGCCATGTAGCG
Source organism: uncultured Gemmatimonadota bacterium (assembly GCA_903894655.1). GTDB lineage: Bacteria > Gemmatimonadota > Gemmatimonadetes > Gemmatimonadales > Gemmatimonadaceae > Gemmatimonas. The sequence goes on along the minus strand of CAITQY010000086.1, from coordinate 2,717 downwards.
GAGTCGCGCGATGGTGTTCTGGATCGACGTGACATCGGGGTCGACATACAGAATGTTCGGCGCGTCGAACTGCTGGTTGTTGGTCGTGTAGTTGTTGAAGTAGTTGTCCGACCCGAGCTCCGCATTCTGCACGACGCCGTTGAGCGTGATCAGGAACTGGCGGCTGGTGCCGCGCAGCCAAGAGGCGCCGGCCGCCGGGGTGCTGAGGAACTGCTGGTCGGTGAGGTTCGGATTCCGGACCTCGGTGGGCGTAAACACGTTGCAGGCCCCAAGTGCGGTGGCCGCGAGCATCGGCGCGAACAGGCGGACCGACGCAGGAATCAATGTCTGTCGGCGCATGATCAGAACCCGAAGCGAAGAGTGAGGAGGAAGGTGCGCGGGCTGCTATCCGTCGCGTAGTTGAATCCGCCCACCGCGGCACCACCCTGCACCGAGGTCGACGAGAAGTCGGTCTCAGGATCGAAGGTGGACGCGGTCCAGCGCCACGGATTGGCGATGGAGAACGCCACGCGCAGATCCTTGGCGCCACGCGGCAGGAGCTTTTCCGGCATCCGGTAGTCCGCGGTGAGGTTGCGGATGGCCACGTAGTCCGTGTTCTGAATCCACAGGTTCTGCACCTGCGACCAGATCAAGGCACGGTTGCCGTTGTACGGCGCCTGCGCGAGCGCAGCGGCGGGGACGTAGTTCTCCGTGCCGGCCAAGCCGTACTGGTAGCGGAAGCCCCGATCGAACGAGTGCGTCTGGGCGCCGAACTGGTAGTCGGCGCTCATGAGGAAGTTGAAGCGCGATCCGATGCCCATCTGGGCTCCGAAGCTGCCGAACTTGTCGGCGGTCGGGTTGCCGAGGAACGAGAGCGGCTTGATCGCGGTGATCTTGCCGTCCGCACCGAATTCGGCCTTGAGACCGCGCAGGTAGCCCACCTGGTAGCCTTCCTGTACCACGCCCTGCACGGTGCTGGCGCTATAGCCGCTGATAGCAAACGGCGCCGTGCCACCCATTTTCACCACCTTGTTGTCCAAGGTGTTGAACGCGCCGTTGAGCGTGAGGCGAAACTTCGCATTGCTCACCGGGGTCACGGAGCCACGCAGTTCCAGCCCCTTGTTGGCGATTTCACCCAAGTTGGTGATCTGGTTGGTTTCGCCCGTGGACGGGGCCGGCGGTGCCGTAATGAGCGCGTCGACGGTTCGGGCCGAGTACCAGCCGAGTCCGAACGACACCTTGTTCTGCAGGAAGCTCAGGTCGGTGCCCATCTCGAAGGTGCCAGTGCGTTCCGGCTTGAGATTGGCGTTGCCGGGTTGGCCGAACGTCGCGGCCTGCTGTCCGTTGAACGAATTGATGGCGACGGTGCGATCGTTCGCGAACGGCTGCGGGAACTGCCCCGCCACCCCGTACGCGGCGCGCAGGCGGATATCGGAGAGCAGCTCTTCCGAGATGAGTTTGCGCAGCCACGGCTCAGCGCCGAGCGCGTACACCAGCCCGACCTTCGGATAGAGCTGCGCTCCCGTGTTGGCGCCGAACGCCGTGTTCTTGTCGGCACGCAGACCGAGCTCCATGGTGTACTTCTCCAGGTAGCTGATGTTGGTCTGGGCAAAGACACCGTAGTTCGCCACGCGATAGGCCAGGTCCGAGCTCTGCGTCACACCGGCGCCGGTGACGGTCTGCGCGCCGTCCCGCACGTTGGTGGCCGTGTACGACACCTGCACATCGTCGTTGCGGAACAGCTGGGCGCCGACGGAGCTGATGACGGACAGCTTGTCGCCGAAGTTCTTGGTGTGTTGCCCGCCCACGTCGAACGTGAAGCCGGTGAAGGCGCGTTCGAAGTTCTGGATGCTGCCACGGTCGGTGGTGCCGGCCGGGAACGCCTTGGTCGCGACCTGATATTCATTCGTGACGATCGCGCGCTCTTTGCTGAAGCGGTTGTTGAGGCCGAACGTCATGTGGGTCTTGACCGTAGGCATCGGGTCGAAGTCGATCCGCTGCGAACTCTGGAACGAGCGCGTGAACACCCGGTTGTCCTGCAGCCGCTCGGCGTCGTTCACGAACGTCTTGAGCTTGGCGTATTCCTCGCCGTTCATGCTGTCGATGTTGTTGTTGAAGCCGAACGCGCTCGAGCGTCCGTCTTCCAGCACCCACAGCGAGGTATAGCCACCACCGTTGCCGTTGCGGAAGCGCGGCGAGTCGGTCTCGTTGTAGGCGAACGATCCCTGATAGCGTCCCCGCGTGCCCAAGTTTGCGCCGATCGCGTTACGCACGCCGAAGGCGCGGTTGTCGCCGTACACGCGCTGGCTCTCGCTGGCGCGGAGGTTACCCGAGAGGCTGTACGTGATGGCGTTGTTGCCGCCCTCGATCCCCGCGGTGTACGTCTGCGTGAGCCCGTTGCGGTACAGCAGGTCCTTGGTGCGGTCGAAGAAGAGGAACTGCGTCTGCGGCGTGTCGTAGCCCAGGCGCGATTCGAAGTAGCCCTTCGTGGCGCCGGACACACCGCGCTTGGTGAAGATCTGAATGACGCCGTTGGCGGCATCGGAGCCGTACAGCGTGGTGGCGGCGCCGCCGGGGATGAACTCCACACGATCGATGTTGTCGAGCGGCAGGTCGGCAATGGCGCTGGTGGCCGCGCCTTGGGCGCGCACGCCGGACACGTTCATGCCGAGCGTGGCGATGGTGTTGAGGTTGTCCATGCGCACGCCGTCCACGTAGATGACGGGCGTGGAGTTGTT
>CAITQY010000085.1 GCA_903894655.1 uncultured Gemmatimonadota bacterium | reverse complement strand
GGCTACCGCGCGCCACGCGGCGGCGGCATCAGCAGGAGCGGCGCCGCGCGCGGCGGCGAGTGTGGCATCGAGCACTGGGGTATGCAGACCGGTATAATCGAGCGCGCCACCGCGCTGCGCGGTAGCGAACAAGGCTGACAGGTGGCCGAGCGCGATATCACCGGGGATGCCGGTGAGCGCGACATCGAACTGTTTGCGCGGCGCGCGCACCGTGGCGAGAAACGAGGCCAGCTCCATCACGCGCAGCGTGAGCGTGACGCCGCGGGCCGCGAGATCAGCTTGCACGAGTTGCTCGACGGCCATGTCGCCGCCGCCGCCCGTGAGTAACGTGACGGCGAGCGGCACGCCGCCACGCGTTCGGCCCGCTCCGGCACGAGGGCGCGTCCAGCCGGCGGCATCGAGCAGCGAGTCGGCGTACCGGGTGTCGAGACGCGGCGCGACGGTCGTCGAGACCGGCAAACCCGGCGGGATGGCGCCGCTGGCGGGCGTGCCGTAGCCGGCGACGGCCGCCCGCACGAGTCGCCCACGGTCGATCGAGAGGCTGATCGCGCGACGCACGCGCGCGTCGTCGAACGGCGCGCGCGTGGTGTTGAAGGCGAGCACTGTAGAGAAGAGCGCGGGTGGCGTCATCAGCATGAGCGACGGATCGCGCTCCACGAGATGGGCCATCGTGGGCGACACGCCGGCCACGTCGAGCTCAGCGCTCACGAGTCCGGCGAACTTCGTGGCGGCCTCGTCGACGACGGCGACGACGATCTGCTGTGCGTTCGGCGGACCACCGAGCGCTGCGGGAAAGTCTGCATTGCGCGCGAAGCGCCATTGACGACCCGCGATGCGAGACACGAAGCGAAATGGTCCGTTGCCAACGGGTGCGGTCGAGAATGCGTGTGCGCGCCAGCGGGCGCGCGGCACGCTATCAAGCAGATGCTGCGGCACGATGGGCAATTCCGCGAGCACGGTGGGCAGCGTGGCGCGTGGCGCACGAAAGACGATGCGCACCGTGCTGTCGTCGACGGCGATGACGCTATCCATCACCGCGACATCGCCGGCCCGCGGTGAGCCGAGCGCCGTATCGCGCGCCGCGGCCACAGTGAACGCCACGTCGGCGGCGGTCGTGGGCACTCCGTCGTGCCACCGAAGGCCGTGGCACAGCGTGAAGGTGACCGTCCGACGGGACGCGTCCCATTGCCAAGCGCGCGCCAGATAGGGTTCTGGCTGCAAGGCGCTATCGAGCTTCACGAGAGTGACGAACAGCGCGTGCCGCTGCAGTTGGCGGGACAACGGATGCACCGTAACCAGTGGATTCCCCGACTCGAGGTCGGCCCCGGAGGCCATGACGATGGTTCCCGCCGGCCGGTCGGGGCGCCCGCAGGCCAGGAGACCGGCGGTCGACAGTGCCGCGAGCCCGATCGCCATCCAACGCGGCGCGTGGGTTGACGTGCTCGCGCCACGAGGCATCATCCCCACGTGCATCGTCTCTTGTCGCGCGTGCTCGACGCGCTCCTGCTGCTCTGGCTCGTCACCACCATCACCTTCGCGCTGATCCATCTGGCGCCGGGTGATCCGGCGACGTTGCTGATCTCCCCGACGGCATCCGCCGACGAGGCGGCCCGACAGCGGACCGCACTGGGGCTGGATGCCCCGCTGCCGATGCAATATGCGCGGTGGATCGGCGACGTGCTGCGCGGCGAGCTTGGCGTGAGTCTTGTGCGCGCGGAACCCGTGACGCGCGTGATCGCCGAGGCGCTGCCGGTGTCTCTGTTTCTCGGCGGCGTGTCGTTGTTGGCCAGCTTCGTCATCGGCACGATGCTGGGCATGCTGCAGGCGTTGCGCGTGTCCCGCCGCGCCGACCGCGCGATCACAGCGATCACGACGGCGATCTACGCCGCGCCGAGCTTCTGGCTGGCGCTGGCGATGGTCACGCTGTTTACGTCGGGTGTGGTCTGGCTTGGGCTGCCGGCGTCGATGCGATTACCCGCCTTCGGGATGCAAGACCCGACGGCCGACCCGACGGCGATCGGATGGGTGGACCGTTGGCGACATGCCGTCCTGCCGCTGCTGGTGCTCTCGTTGCCCGGCGCGGCCGGCGTCTCCCGCTTTGCCCGCCGCTCACTGCGGGACGCCGCCAACGCCCCGCATGTGCAGGCCGCGTACGCGCGCGGCCTCACCCGCGGCGCGGTGGAGCGCGCACACGTGCTGCGCAACGCCCTCACACCGTTGGTCGTACTGTTCGGACTCACGCTGCCCGGCGTAATTGCCGGCTCGGTGTTCGTGGAACAGGTGTTCGCCTGGCCCGGACTGGGGCGCACCATGCTCTCGGCGATCGCGGCACGCGACTATCCGGTGGTACTCGGACTCACGCTCGTGTATGCCGGCGCGGTGGTGACGGCCAATGCGCTGGCCGATGTGGTCCTGCTACAACTCGATCCGCGCCGGCGGACGTCGTGACGGTGAGGCGGACGTCGCCGTGGGCGACCGGGGTGTTGATGGCCATGACGCTCGCGGCGATTCTGGTGCCCGCGTTAGCCTCGGACGGCGCGCGCGACATCGGCGACGTACTGGCCACACGGCTCGTGCCGCCGTTCTCGCGCGATGGGCGCGGCGTGTGGCATCTGCTCGGCACGGACGCCTTCGGCCGCGACCTGCTCGTACGTCTATGGACCGGCGCTCGTATTTCCCTCGGCGTCGGCGTGACCGGATCGGCGCTGAGCGGCGTGCTGGGCATCGTGCTGGGCGCGATCGCCGGGTGGCGCGGCGGCCTGGCTGATCGGGCGATCGTGGCGTTGGGTGACGCACTACTGGCGATTCCCCGCCTGGTGTTGCTGCTCGTGATTGCATCGCTCTGGGGACCGGGGCTTGGCGTGGTAATCACCGTGCTGGGCCTGACCGGCTGGATGTCGGTCATGCGCCTGGTGCGGGCCGATGTGCAGGGCGTCCGCGGGCTGGCGTACGTGGAAGGGGCACACGCGCTCGGAGTGCCGACGTGGCGGGTGTTGCGGCGGCATGTGTTGCCGAATGCGATGGGCAGCGCGTTGGTGGCGATCACGCTGGGGGTCGGTAACGCGATTTTACTGGAGAGCGGCCTGTCGTTTTTGGGCCTCGGGATTCAGCCGCCGGCATCGAGCTGGGGCAACATGATCGCGGGTGGTCGAGAATGGCTGTTGGTCGCGCCGTGGATTGCCCTGGTCCCCGGCGTCTTGCTGGTGATCACCGTCGTGGCGTGCACGGTGGTTGGTGAGGCGTTGGGCGATAACCGCGCGAAAGACACACCGCGATAACGTTGCCGCCGACGCCGTTCGGCACTCAGGTCGCGCGCGCGACGTGCAGCGAGATGATCTCTCGCGGTCCGGCTTCGAAGTTCACCCGCGCGCCACCCTGCGTAGGGGGAGCGAGTGGGGTCTCGTCGAGCCGCACGCGGGTCACCACCCACGGTCCGTCGTGCGGAAGCATCCAATGGCCTTGCACGGTATCGGTGGTGAGGTTCACCGCCCGCACGATGATCCCGTCGGCACGCTGCGCCATCGTGACGGCCGAGGCTTCGAGGCCAGCGCCATGCAGCTCGGGGCCGGCGATGCGTGAACGCGTCTGCGGCGCCTCGAGATCGCGCCACGTCTCGCCGCAGAGGGGCACCAGAAGCGCGTCGGCGGCTTGGCTGATGCATTCCGCGCGGCCGGGTCCCGCGTCGTGCAACATGAGACCGACGCGGGCGGTGAACCGCCCGAGACACTGCGCGCCGGGCGTCGGCGCGGGCCATCCCGCGTGACCTGGGCGCTCGGGCAGATCGCCCCGCGAGAGCTCCCCGATGGCGCGCACCAGCGTGAGGGACAGGGTGCCGGGTTTGGACTCGGCTTCGGCGAGCCCGTCGGCGAATACCGTGACGCAGTGACCGAGCTGCTCCTGTGTGGCCCAGCGATGCATGGGCATGGTGGGCACGACGGTTTCCATCGTCGTTCCGCTTGCGGGCGCGACCGCAACGCGGCGTTCGACCGGGCCGAACGCTGCGTCGGCCACCGTGACCGCATCGGTGAATCCGGTATGCCACGTGAGCTGCAACCGGTGATGTCGACGGCGATTCATGCCGCGCACATCACACCGCAGCAGCTCGGCGTCCGCGTCCAGCACGAGGGTCGTGTCCACGCGAATATCGCGTGACGCCGACGCCCAACGGAGTCGCACGGACGCGCGCAGCGGACCACGATGCCGCACCCGCACGCCGACGCAGGCGAGTAGCTCGGGGGTGCCGCGCAACGCCGGCGTGTAGCTGTCGCCGACGTCGCCGATGCTCGCGATCGTCAACGCGTTCTCGAGGCGGCGCCCGTGCTGTTCGACGACCACCTGGCCGTTGCAAACGACGACCCGAAGCCGGCCATTGTCGAGCACCACCACTGACGCCGACTCCTCAATGCGCACCGCCGATGGGGCACGATCGTCCTCAACGCCATCCACACCGAACAGCCGTAACCCGAACGCCGGAACGGGCGGGACCCAGGCCACCGCTCGGTGCACGCGCACGAGATCATTGTCGGGATAGTGCTGCGGCGACTCCCGTCGCCGATGCACGACACGGCTGTTCAGCGGCTGGACCACAAGACCGGCGACGTGCGGAGGCGCGACCGGCGGAGGCGCGACCGACGGAGGCACGACCGGCGCGCTCACGACAACCGGCGGGACGCCGGCACCACCAGGACCGACGGCGACGTCACCCAAGGTCTCGAGGAGGCGGAGCTCGACGATGCCGCCGCGCGCGATCGCCGCGCGATTTCGCACCACGATGGCCTGCTCGGGGAGCGGATTGATGGCCCGTGATCGCGCGGCGACGTCGTCGTGTTGTAGCGCAAGTTGCAGGGCGGCCTGTCGCAGGCCACGCACCTGCGACCGCACGCTCTCCTGCCGTGTGTCCATGGCGCGGGCCACCTCGTCGATGGAGCAGCCGCACAACGTGTCGTGAGGATGCGTGGCCAACAGCTCTTGCCACGCCGTGTTCAGCAGCGTGGGCAACTGCATCAGGGTGAGCCGGCCGTCGAGCGCTGTGGCGCGCGAGCTTGGGGCCGCCTGGTGCAACCACGAGAGCGCCAACCACGGCTCGACATCGCGGAGCAACGCCCGCTCCAACAGCGCGTTCTGACGCTTTTGTTGAGCGCGGGTGCCCAACGTGCCGCCGAGCGTCCACGCGTAGCCGTACGAATCACGCAGTTCCCCGCTCACCACCGGCAGCGCGGCATCGCGCGTGGTCGCGCCAAAGAGCGACACGAACTCCGTGAGCGACGCGCGCTGCACGCGCGCCGACGGGGCAGCGGCATCACGGAGGGCCGCCGCCGCGTGTACGATGTCAGGCTGCAGCGCGTGGTGATCAGCGCCGTTGAGCAGCACAACAATTCCGGTGCGATTACGCGCTGCCAGCACAGGCTGCATCCGCTGCCACCGCGCCTTCGCGCCCTCCACCGTGACCGGCAGTGCGCTGCCGAATTCATATCCATCGGGCGGCAGATGGTGCGCCACCACGGTGGAACCGTCCGCCGCCTGCCAGCGAAAGGCATCGGAGGCGGGGTGCGCAGCACCACCGGCGCCGCGCCAGACAATCGCCACGGGGAACCCGAAGCCGGCGGCGATGGCCGGCAGCGCCGCCGGATGCCCGAAGGTATCGGGGCAATACGCCACCGGCGGCGGGACGGCGCCAAACCGGCTCAACACCCGACGGCCCGCCTCGAGATTCCGCAGGATCGCTTCGCCCGATGGGATGAGATTGTCGGCGAGCACGAACCACGGACCGGCCTCGAGCGCTCCAGACTGCAAACGCGCACGGAGTGCGACCTCCTGCTCTGGGCGGACCTCGAGATAGTCCAGGAGCGTGATCGCCTGCCCGTCGAGGAGAAAGCACTCGTCGGCGATGGGGCGCGCGAGGAGGGCATCGAGGAGCGCGACGAGCCGTTGGCGGAAGCGAGCAGCGGTATGGTACCACTCGCGGTCCCAATGGGTATGGGACACGAGACAGACGCGGAGCGGGGTGACGTCGCGGGGCTCGGGGGAAGTAGCGCTCACGTCGGGAAGCTACTTCGTCGACCGGCCGGACTGCCAGTTGGCCTTCACGGTTGACCGCAACGTCACGTCCATCGACCTTTCGCCCAGCTCAACGGCTCACGCCGTTTCCGTTCCCGTCTGTATCCGGATGTCTGCTTGGATTTTCTGACCGAGTTCTACCATAGACTGCGTGACCTCCCGGCGCTGGTGCAGTGGGCCGGGTATGTCGGGCTGACGATCATCATCTTCGCCGAGACGGGGCTGCTGGTCGGCTTTTTTCTGCCTGGTGATTCGCTGCTCGTCACGGCCGGGCTGCTCGCAGCGGACCCAGCGTTCGGTTTGAACGTGTGGCTGCTGGGGCTGATCCTGACGGTGGCCGCGATCGTGGGTGACACGGTGGGTTATCACGTCGGCAAAGCGACCGGACCGCGTATCTTTACCCGTGAGAACTCGCTGTTTTTTCATAAGGACCACCTGCTCAAGGCGCAGGCGTTCTACGAGAAGCCTGGCGGCAAGACGATCATCATCGCGCGCTTCATGCCGATCGTCCGGACGTTCGCGCCGGTGGTGGCCGGCGTAGGCCAGATGCGCTACGCGTCGTTTCTTGCCTACAACGTGGTCGGCGGCGTGCTCTGGATCTGGAGCATGCTCATCACGGGCTACGTCTTGGCGAAGACGGTGCCGGGCGTAGCGCAACACGTTGAGAAGGTGATTTTGGTCGTGGTGTTCCTGTCCATTCTGCCGGGCATCATCGCTTGGTGGCGCAATCGCAGTGCACAGGCGAAGGCCTGAGGCTCCTGCACCGAACGGTTCGCATTCACGTCGTACTCACGTCATACAGAAGGAGTCGTTGTCATGGCCCACGTTCTTCCGCCGCTGCCGTACGCGCCCGAGGCGCTCGAGCCGCACATCGATGCGCAGACCATGAACATCCATCATGGCAAGCATCATCAGGCGTACGTCACGAACCTGAACGCCGCGATCGAGAAGGCGCCGGAGCTGGCGTCGTGGTCGATCGACGAGCTGTGCAGCAAGATCAACGACGTGCCGGAGGCGGTGCGCACCGCGGTGCGCAACAACGGCGGCGGCCACTGGAACCACTCGCTGTTCTGGCAGACGATGGCGCCGAATGCTGGCGGTGAGCCCACGGGCGCGCTGGCCGAGGCCATCACGAAAGCCTTCGGATCCTTTGCCGCGTTCAAGGAGCAGTTTCAGGCTGCCGGCATCGGCCGCTTCGGTTCGGGCTGGGCGGGGCTGGTGTCGACGAACGGCGCGCTGTCGATCATGAGCACGCCGAATCAGGACAACCCGCTGATGGAAGGCAAGCACGCGCTGCTTGGCTGCGACGTGTGGGAACATGCGTACTACCTGAAGTACCAGAACCGTCGTGCCGATTATCTCGGTGCGTATTGGAACGTGGTGAACTGGGCGGAAGTCGCGAAGCGTTTCGCGTAAGTTCGCTGCGGCACCACCGACAGCAAAAACGAAGGGGCGCCGTGAGTGATCACGGCGCCCTTTCGTGCCTTGCACTACGACGGCGCCGACTACGCGAGCAACGCGGGAACCACCGTCAATGCGACGCCCAGTCCCCAGGCGACGAGCGCCCCAACGAATCCGGCGCTCCGTTCGACGCGGCCCACCACGCTGATCCCAACCGCGATGATCACCAGCTGCCAAATGTTGAAGACGTCGAGGTTGGCGAGCAGGGCCATCAGGGCCGGCGAGGTACTCACCGGATCGACGAAACGCGCCGCACCGAGCGCGGCATCGGAGAACGAGCGAATGGACTGCGGGTCTGCCATCGCGCCCTGCACCGCCGTGGCAATGAAGCTGAGCACGCGAGGCACGGAGGCGAGCGTGGCAATCAGCACCCCTTGCCCGAACGCAAAGGGCGCCGACGCCACCTTGCCACCGATCCAGACCAACAACCCGGTGATCACCGCACCGATCGGAATCATCAGGACACCCGAGGCGATGAATCCGTAGCCAGCGAACTTTTGCGCCGCGGCCACGGCTTCCGACGGCATCGGCGTGCCTCTCGCCGCCATCTGCTGCATCTGTACCTCGAAATTCGCATCGATGTACGGCTGAATCAGCCCCTTGGTGGCCAGCACGATGACCAGCGTGACGGCCGCGAGCACGAGGATGTACATCCCGACCCCCTTTGCCCGCGAGCGATCGAATACCGCCCCAGGCGCCCACAGCACTTCCAGCACGTCTTCGAACACACTGCCTTTGGACGACTCAGCCGTGACTTGGTTCATCGTGCGGCCTCTCCTTCGAGATAGGTGTATCCCTCAAGCCCTGCGACGTAGTCCGCGATAAAGGCATTCGCCTCTTCGCGCGTCAGGGATGTTGCGGAATTCACCTTACGGCGGAAGGTGGCGAGAAGTTGCGAGGCCCCGAACTGCACGTAGTTGAGCACTTCGGTGACCGTATCGCCTTCCACCAGGTCGGTGATCTCGTAGGCCCCCTGATCGTTCAGGCGCACGTGCACCGCGTTCGTATCGCCGAAGAGGTTGTGCAAATCGCCGAGAATTTCCTGGTACGCACCGGTCAGGAAGATGCCCAGGATGTAGTCCTCGCCATCGCGGAACTCATGGAGCTCGAGGCTGGGACGGCCTTTCTTGTCGCCCACGAAGCGGTCGATCTTGCCGTCGGAATCACAGGTCACGTCCTGCAACGTGCCACGACGGACTGGCTCCTCGTCGAGCCGGTGAATCGGCATGATCGGAAAGAGCTGATCGATGGCCCAGCTGTCGGGCAAGGACTGGAAGAGCGAGAAGTTGCAGAAGTACCGGTCCACGAGCGACGACTCGAGCTCGGGAAGGATGTCGGCGTACGTGTCTTCGTCGGCCTTGGCGATGCGGTAGATGGCATTCATGGTGCCAAGCCAGATCACTTCCGCTTTGGCCAGTCCGCGCAGGCTCAACACGCCGCTGTTGAAGTAATTCCGGGCGCGATCCTTGTCGAAGGACGCGTCGTGAAACACCTCGAGTACCTTACGCGGCTTTGCGCCGCGCTCGGTGAGCGTGCGCCAATCCTCGTACATCTCGTGCAGCAACGAATGCTCTTCGTCGTCGAGCACCGGGATGGGCTGCTCGGCCTGCGACTCCACATCGATGACCTTCACCAGCAGGAGCGCGTGGTGCGCCGTCAGCGCGCGACCCGATTCGCTGATGATGTGCGGCATCGACAGCTCGGCATCACGGCACGCCTCGGCGATCGTGTAGATCACATCGTTGGCGTACTCCTGCAGCGTGTAGTTGACGCTGGCGTTGTTGGTGGAGTTGGTGCCGTCGTAGTCGATGCCCAGCCCACCGCCCACGTCCACATGCGTGATGTCAACGCCGATGGCGCGGAGCTCGAGGTAGAATCGCGCCACTTCCTGCAGTCCCGACTTGATGAAGCGAATGTCGGTGATCTGACTGCCAAGATGGAAGTGAATCAGCTTGAGGATGCCGAGCTTGCCGAGCGCCTGCAGCTTGTCGATGAGCTTAATGAGTTCGGCCGAGCTGAGGCCGAACTTGCTCTTCTCACCGCCGCTCTGGGCCCAACGACCGGCACCTTCGCTGGCCAGCTTGATGCGGACACCGCAGGTTGGCGTCACGCCAAGCTCTTCGGCCACTTCCAGCAACACGTCGAGCTCACTGACCTGCTCGAGCACAATGAACACTTTGTGTCCGAGCTTCTGTCCCATGAGGGCCAGCCGCATGAACTCATGGTCCTTGTAGCCGTTGCAAACGATGAGATGCTCGGTGCTCTCCGAGAGGCCCAGCACGGCCTGCAGTTCGGGCTTCGAGCCACATTCGAGGCCGACGCCGTGGGTCTTCCCGAACTTGACGATCTCCTCGACCACGTGCCGCTGCTGATTGACCTTGATCGGGTACACGGTGGTGTAGCCACCGGTGTACTCGAACTCCTTCATCGAGGCGTCGAACCGCTCGCTGAGCGTTTCGATGCGCGATTTGAGGATATCGGAGAAGCGCAGCAACACCGGGAGGGCGATGCCCTGTCCTTCAAGATCGTGCGCGAGGTCGCGCAGATCGGCGGTGAGATCCGGCCGGTCCGGATTTGGACGGACGATAACGCGTCCGCGCTCGTTGATATCGAAATAACCGGCGCCCCACCCCTCCACGTTGTAGAGGGCGCGCGCCGATTCGATGGACCAGGGAGCCGGAATGGGCGCCTCGGTAGTGGGCTGATTGCGAGTGGCCATAAGCGCGGAAAGCTAGAGGGTTCGCGGCGGCGGAGGGAGCCGCCGCCGTGAATTCCCTCGTCGCCGGCCGCGACGACCAGCCCGGCGAGCTGCTAGTTGTCGCCGTCGAGCAGACCGCCAAGTCCACCGAGGATCGAGCCCTCGCCGACGCGCTTGCCGCCAGCACGGGGCGCCGCTGCGATGATGCGGTCGGCCAATCGAGAGAAGGGCAGCGTTTGTAGAATGACGCGGCCTGGGCCCGTGAGTTGGACGAAGAACAATCCTTCGCCACCGAACAGTGCCGTCTTGATACCGGGCACACGCTGGATGTCGTAGTCCACCGTGGGTTGGAACGCCACGAGACAGCCGGTGTCCACGCGGAGCTTTTCACCCGGGGCCAGATCGATGGCGTGCAGGGTACCGGAGGCGTGGAGGAAGGCGAGCCCATCGCCCTGCAGCTTCTGCAGAATGAATCCCTCGCCGCCGAAAAAGCCCGCGCCGATTTTGCGAGTGAATGCGACTGAAATATCGATGCCACGCGCGGCACAGAGAAAGCTGTCCTTCTGCGCGAGCACCGTGCCGCCCCAGTCACGCAAGTTGAGGGGGACAATCTTGCCGGGGAACGGCGCCGCGAACGCCACGTCGGCGCGCCGCGCGCCGTTGTTGCCGAACAGCGTGACAAAAAACGAATCGCCCGACAGCACACGCTTGCCGGCACCGATCAGCTTGTCGAACAACCCCCCACCCTTTGCGTTCGGATCGAGGGTGGTCGCCATGGTGATCCCCTCGCGCATGAACATCATCCCGCCCGCCTCGGCGAAGACTGCTTCGCCGGGGTCGAGCGTGATGATGACCGCCTGCAGGTCGTCGCCGATGATCTGATAATCGATTTCGTCAGCTGCCATCACTTGCCTCCACTCGGGTTGACCATCTTCACCTGATCGCGCCCCTTCTCGAGGAACGGGATGCCGCGCACCATCCATGACGGGGCATCGGCCCCCTGAAGTTTCACGGCGAAGAACTCGATCATCTTCTTGTCGATGTCCTTCTGGTTGGCCCGCTTGGTCGGATTGTGTTCATCGCCGTTGTACACGACCATGTAGGCCTCCTTCTGCAGGCGACGCATGGCGACGTAGTACTCGATGCCTTGGTACCACGGTACCGAGCCGTCGTTGTCATTGGCCATGAAGAGCACCGGCGTGGTGACCCGATCGAGCTTGAACAGCGGCGAGTTTTCGACAAAACGCTCCGGGTACTGCCAGAGCGACCCGCCGATGCGGCTCTGGGTGTGCTCGTACTGGAACGTCCGGGCGAGTCCCGACTGCCAGCGGATGCCACCGTAGGCGCTCGTCATGTTGACCACGGTGGCGTTGGGGACCGCGGCGGCGAACATGTTGGTCACGGTGATGATGTATGACGACTGATAGCCGCCCCACGACTGGCCGGTGATGCCGACGCGCTTGGGATCGATAAAGCCCTTGGCGATCAGTGCCTGCACGCCCGGGATGATCGACTTGGCCGCACTCGGTCCCGGCTGTCCATCGGTGTAGATGATGTCGGGCTGGAAGACGATGTAGCCGAGGCTGTTGTACACCAACGGATTCACGGTGTTACGACCCGACGGCGCGACGTAGTTGTGCAGGCCGTCGGTGAGCTTCTCGTAGAAGTAGACGATCATCGGGTACTGCTTCGACGGATCGAAGTTCTCCGGCTTGTGCAGCAAGCCACGGAGCGGGATGCCATCGCCATTCAGCCACGACACCAGCTCCACCGTGCCGCGCGGATACTCCGCGTCCTGCGGATTGGCGTTGGAGATCTTCGCGGTGCTCGCGATGGTGCTACCGGTGTAGAGGTCCGGGAAGTCACGATAGGTGCTCTGCGTGAGGAGATACTGCTCCGCGTTCCGCGCCTTCTGCAATCCGTTCAAGTTGCGGTCGGCCATCACGATCTTCTCGGGCTTTCCAACGACGCCCAAGCGATCACGCCAGAAGCCGGAGGCCTTCGTGAGTGAATCGACCGCGCGCAAGAGCAGCGGCGTGTTCGTGTCGAGGAAGGGATCTTCGCGATCGAGATTGACGACGCGGAACGTCATGCCGGCGCGACGTCCTTCTCCGTCCGTCAGATTCGTCGGCGCGGCCACTCCCGCGGGGTCGACTTCCCAGACGTCGAAGCGATCGTACACCAGCACGCGCTTGTCGGCCGTGCTCCACCCGCCGAGTCCGTACGGCGGTGGCACATCGGGCGAATCAAATTCCTCGTCCTGAAACTTGACCGGCAGCTTATCGGTGAGGATGGACTTCTTGCCGGTGGCCACCGCGTACGACACCCACTGTCCCTTCTCGAACCACGTGACGTAGGTGCCGCCGGGCGACAGCTGCGGGTTCCCGTCGAGTCCCTTGGCAATGAGGGTTCGCGCGCCGCTGATCGGATCGATGAGATACGCGTCGCTGGCGCCCTCGCCCCAGAACTGCGGGATCGCGTACTCGACCGCATTGACACCGAGGACGCGACGCCCGTCGTTGCTCACGGTGACGCGGAGACTGTCGTTGGCGAGCTGCGTCCACTTCCCGCTGGCGATCGTATAGAGCGCGGTGTAGGTGCGGTTGCGATCGCGATTCGCCGAGACTTTCTGCTGCGGCTGGATCTGGGTGTCCTTCCAGTGCCACAGATCATAACCGGCTTTGTCGACGAGCGAATCAGCGGGGATCGAGTCCATGGGCACGTTGCCAAGGGAGAAGATCACCCCGTTGCCTTCACGCGTGAAGCTGACCGCGCCACGCTCGGCGATCAGGAGGCCGGCCGGTGCTTCCGTCGCGGCGACGATCTTGCGCGCGACGATTGGCTTGCCCTTGACCGGCACGAGCGACGCGTGATAAACCGCCATCTTCGGCTTCGTGGTGGAATCGCCAACGTCGGAGATGAGTGCAACCTGCGCGCCCTTCCGATCGAACGTCATCCCACGGTAGGTGGCCTGTCCGGTCAGCAGCGACGTGACCGTGCCAGACGCGAGGGCACGAACGAAGGCACCGTTGCCGGCACCATCGCGCGTGGTCACGGTATAGCCGAGCCACTTTTCATCGTCGTCGAACATGAACGCGGTCACGCCTTCGATGCGCTGCTCGGTGCCGGCGGTCAGATCACGCAGCACTAAGGTGACGCCATTCTCGCGACGGGGCCCACTGAGGGCGGTCGCCACCGCCGGCGCACCCGGCGCTGATCCGGCCCCATTGCGCGGAGCCGTCGTGGTGTCTTCCAACAGATAGGCGAGGAACCGCCCGCCGTTGCGGGCGAGGCGATACGAGCGCACGC
>CAITQY010000084.1 GCA_903894655.1 uncultured Gemmatimonadota bacterium | reverse complement strand
CACACCATGTTCGATGCGGTGGCTCAGGTCTACCAGCGTACGCAAAGGCGTCTTCACGCCCTTGTCAGGAGCCGGAGACCACACCGCAGGCAATCCGAGCGCCCGAGTTGCCCGACGGATCCGTCTTGTAGTCGTCGGTCGTGGCGTGGATCACGATCGCAGCCCCATCGGTGTCGAGCAGCGGCTGTTCGCCACGCAGCGATCCGGCCGGGGTCGACATCTTCACGACCGCGCTGCTGTCCGCGCCGACGGTGAGGTTCATGAGGTCACCATGATGCGAACCGGCGGGATTGGCGCTGCCATGCTGCTTGGGCGTCGGGCTCCAGTGCGCGCCGGCGCCGGCGAAACTGGCGCCATCGCAACTGCCGATGGTATGGAGGTGCATCCCGTGCACACCCGGCGTCAGACCACGCAGCGTGCCAGTCACCGCAATCGCGGCGCCGGCGTCGACCAGGGTCAGCACACCGAGTTCACGACCGGTCGCATCCAGCACCTTCACGGTGGCATCGTTGGACGTGCTCCACGCGGCGAGCAGGAGCGCGGTACCGAGCACGGCGGTGGCGCGTGTGGCGGCGAAGAATGAGACGGAGCGCATAGGCATGTCCTGGCTGATTGGGAGATCGGGGCAGAGCCACAAGTCTACTGCACGGCCGTCCTCACGGCCTCGTTTGGCGAGCCGACGCGGCCCCTTTGCCGGCAACCGTCACACCCTGCGCGCACATCGTCTCGGCAAGGCTCACCACCCGTGACTGCGACAGGGCATGAACCGTCGTATTAATGATTCTGGAAAACCCGAAGGAAAACCGTGACGGGCGTTACAGAGCCGCCACGCTCGTGGGCGGTGCAGCCGCCGCGCTAATCCTCGGGAAGCGTCGCGCGCGCTTCGTCCACCGGCACCGCGGGGCGCGTCCATCGCGACACCGCTCCCCACAGCAGCGCGCCGCCGCCCACGATAAACAGAATCGGCAGCCCGTACACAAGCAGATTGATGCCCTCGGCACGTGGCTCCAGCAGGATCCACTGCCCGTACTTGCCGATGAAGTAATCGAAGACCTGCGTTTCACTTTTGCCGCTGGCCAGCTGTTCCCGCACGAGCGACTTCATCTGCGTGGCGAGTTCCGCCGGCGAATCCTGGATCGATTCGCCCTGACATACGGGGCAACGCAACCGCGTCGAGATCGCTTTCGCCCGGTCGTCGAAGGCAAGATCAACGCCGGGCGGCGGGGCCTGCGCCGCCGCCCGTGGCGGGACACACGCCGCCGCCGCGACACACCACAACGCCGCCGCGACGTGCCGGCGCATTCGCATCGTATTCATCGGGCGGAATCCGGCGAGGGAATCGAGCGCATCACGGGAGCGTCGCCCGGCGGCGCGCCCGACCGCGCGCCGGCGGTAAGCAGAGAGTCCAGCAGCTGGCTCAGCTCGCCCGGTCGCACGGGGCCAAGATACTTGTGAGCCACGACCCCCTGTTGATCGACCACGAACGTTTCAGGAACACCATAAAGCCCGTAATCGATGGCCGTTCGGGCACTGGGATCTTCGAGCGCCGGATACGCCTGCCCGCCCATCTGGGCGATCCACGTGATGCCGTTGCTGGGCGTATCGTTGTAGAGCAGTCCATAAAAGCGCACGCCCTGCCCCGCGTAGCGACGCGCGATCATCGACAGCGTTTCATGCTCATCACGACAGGCCAGGCACCACGAGGCCCAGAAGTTCACCACCACGACCTGCCCTTTGTGCTCCGCCAGTCGGATCGAATCGCCGACGGCCCGATGCAACGTGGCATCTTCACCCGGCGCAAACACGGCCCGCGTGAACACGGGTGCGGCGCGGCCCGGCAACGGCGACGGAATGCTGCGAGGATCGCGCGTCATGCCGTACGACAGCAGCGCGATGATGGGAACACCGACACCCGCCACCGTCATGAGCGATCGCTTCCAGTTCATACCACGCGCCTCCGTGCCGGCCACGCCGACACCACCGCCCCGAGTGCGACGACGAGTCCCCCGAACCAGATCCACGGCACGAACGGTTCGATGATCACGCGGAGCGTCGCCGACTGTCCGTCGGGCGTATACGCCATCAGGTTGATGTACACGTCGCCCGCCGGGCGACTGCGCACAGCCGGCGTCGGCACCGGCTGGTCTTGCGACTTGTAGAAGTTCATCCGCGGGTCGAGCATACCGACCACCTTGCCGTTGCGCAGAATCTCCACGTCAGCGCCAACGACCTCACGCTGCGGCTCGTCCTTGCCCCACATCGATTTCAGGCGCACCGACAGGTCGCCCTTCACCGGCATCACTTGTCCCGGCTTGATCGTCGCCTCCCGCTCGAAGCGGAAGCTCGACGACGCCGTGATCGCCGCGGCGACGGTGATAATCCCCATGTGCGCGACATACCCACCGTAGCGGCGACGATTCGCGGCCACGAGGCGCACCAAAGCCACCGGCACGGCCTCGCCGTGGGCACGGCGGCGCGCCTGTACGCCGATCGCATACTCGCGCACGTTGCACACGATTGCAAAACCGGCAAACGCGAACGCCAGCATGCCGTACACGTCACGCATGCCCAGCACGAGGGCCAGCACCACAATGCCGATCGCGACCCCAGCCGGCAGAATGAACATCTTCCGGAGATGCTCACGGCTGGTGGCCTTCCATGGCAGCGACGGGCCGACACCCATCAAGAACAGCAGGGCGACGCAAATCGGGATCGTCATCTTGTTGAAGAACGGCGCACCCACCGTGACCTTCACGCCCTTGAATGCTTCGGCCACGAGCGGAAACAACGTGCCCAGCACCACCACGAAGGTGAAGGCGGTGAGAAACAGGTTGTTGAACAAAAAGACGGTTTCGCGCGAGGCGGCCGCGTCGAGACGCCCTTCGCTCCGCAGCCCTTCACTGTTGCCGGCCACCAAGACGAGCGACACGATCAATGCGAACGCAATGAAGGCCAGAAAGTAGTAGCCGATGGTCCCGGTCGTGAACGCATGCACCGACGAGATGATGCCGGAGCGCGTGAGGAAGGTGCCGAGGATCGTGAGCAGGAACGTCGTCACGATCAGGTTCACATTCCACAGTTTCAGCATCCCGCGTCGTTCCTGGACCATCACCGAGTGCAGGAAGGCCGTGGCCGTGAGCCACGGCATGAATGACGCGTTCT
>CAITQY010000083.1 GCA_903894655.1 uncultured Gemmatimonadota bacterium | reverse complement strand
GCAACCTCGACTTGCAGAACCCCAACTCGCCCACAGAAGCGCAGGTCACCACGAATGTGGATGGCGTCATCGCGCTCGCAACGGGCTTGCAGTCACGCTTTGCCACGTCGTACAGCAACTATGCGTACACGGCCGGCTTGGTCACCGACGAATTCGCGGCCACCAGCGCGGCGCTGATCTCCATCAGCGATGCCGAGCAGGGCGCCGTGCCGTCGGGCACCGGAATCGCCGACGCGGTCTTCAACGCCGTGTATCGCACGGTGCGCACGGCGGACGACCTGCTCGCCGGTGCGAATGCGCTGGCGGCCGAGATCGACCCGGGCACGCGCAGCGGCCTCAAGGCGCTCGCCTGGACGCTCAAGGCCGAAGCGCTCGGCGAGGCGCTGCAGTCGTACCAGAAAGTGCCGCTGCAAACGTATGGCGTGACCGCGCCCGCGTACGAGAGCCGCACGGCAGGACTGGTGGTGGTTCGCGCGCTGCTCGACTCGGCGGCCGCGACGGTCGCCGCCACGGCACCAAGCACGTTCTTCAACACCAGCATTCTCACGCCGGGCGTTAGCCTGCCGAACGTGATCCAGTTGTATCGGGCACGCTATGCCCGCATGGCCAACGATCAGGTGACGGCGTTAGCCGCGTCGAACAACGTGGCGCGCACGGGCAGTGCCGCGTTATCGGTGCTGACCTTTCCGGCGCCCACGGTCAACCCGTTCGCGGCGGTCACGGGCGGCATTAACGGCATCGGCGTGCGTCGTTCGTTCCGCACCTCGATGCTGCCGCAGGATCAGCGGTTCTCGTACTTCGTGAGCCCGTCCACCACGCTCACCGGTCGCGTGGGTGCAGTGCTCGATCCGTTCAGCCGCTGGGCCAATCCACAGGCACCGTTGCTGGTGTACCTGCCCGACGAAGCGCTGCTTATCAAAGCCGAGGCGCTGGCCGTGCAGGGTAATCTCGTGGCGTCACAGGCCGTGCTCGATTCGGTGCGTACCGATTGCACGGGAGGGCGTGGCCTGGATGATCCCAAGGCCTGTCTGCCCGCGCTGACGACGGCGCTGACGCAGCCGGAGCTCCTCACGGAGATCTACACGCAGCGTCGCTATGAGCTGTTCGGCACCGGACATCGGTGGGAAGACTCGCGGCGTCGCGGTGCGATTCGTGGACCGACCGCGGCTCCGGCCGTCCCGGTGCAAGGCCAGCGGTGCTGGCTGCCCTACGCCCTTGGCGACCGTAACGCCAATTCCAACGCCAGCTTCGCGGCGCTTCCCGATCCCACTGAGCCGAGCACGTTCCCGGCCAGCTGCCCGATCCAGTGAGAACGCCCATCATGACTATGAACTCGATCAACTCAAAGAGCGTGCGCGTGACACGTCGCTTCACTCCGGTGCTGCTCGCGGCGCTGGCCGTCGCCGGAACGGCGTGCGGCACCACCGATGCCGAGGGTCCGCTGCAGCCCTCGGGCCCTCAGGGGCGCGTCCGCTTCGTCAACGTGATCACCGATACCACCCGTGGGCGGGTGAACGCGATTCTCGAGTTACTGCCCTTCGGCGTGAATCTCACGTACACCCAGAGCACGCCGGCGACCCTCGCGGCACCGAATACGGCGCTCTATGCCGCCGTGTTGGCCGGCTCCCGTACGCTCGTGCTCAAGCGCACGGCGGACACCACTACGACGGTGGCCACGATCAATGTCAGCGTGACCGCCAGCCAGGATCGTACGGTGTACGCGATCGGCGGGGCATCGGGCACGGCGGTGACGGCCTTTCAAACGGTGGATGACAACGCCCTGCCCGCGTCGGGTCAGGCGCGCGTTCGTGTCGTGCATCTGAGCCCGACGGCCGGTGCGGTGGATATCTTCGTCACCGCCGTCGGTGCGGATCTCGCCACGGCGACGCCGACGCTGGCCAACGTGGCGTATCAGACCGCCTCGTCGTATCTGCCGCTCGCGGCCGGCACGTATCAGCTGCGCGTGGTGCCGGCCGGAACGGCGGCCGCGTCGCGTGCGGGTGCCGTCGCAATCAACGTGGCCAGTCTCGCCATCACGGCGGGCACGGGTCGTACGATTGTCGCGGCCGACAACAACGTCGGTGGCGCGCCGCTGCGCGCCTTCGTGCTCAGCGATCAGTAACACGCCGCCGTGGTGACGTGCAGTACATCGAGGTGCCGGGCGGCAATCACACCAACGTGGTGGAGCCGAACTTCGTGGCGATGTTCGATGTCTTCGATCGCGTTCCTAAGCGGTAGGCTTGCTCGTGGGAAAGGCCAACTGCGCCGAGTACGACGCGATGTCGCGCGGCCACTCCGCGACGAGCTCGTGAAACCGCGCGTCGTCGCCGCGATACAACGCGCGGATCACTTCTTCGAACTGACTCAGGTCGCCCGCCATCGCATTCATGAAGCGGTAGGCCACATCGCGGGCGGCCTTGGTGCGGTCGTCGTCGGTCGTCGTACGACGCGCGGCATCGACGAGTTTGCGGAGCGCGACGGACGCACCACCCGGCTGCGTCGCCAGCCATTCCCAATGTCGTGGCAACAGCGTGATCTCGCGCGCGACCACGCCGAGCTTGGGACGCCCGCGGGGGCGCGGCACCGGGTCGACGCTGTCACCACTCGTCGCACCGTTCGGCTCATCGTGCGGCTCATCGTTCGTGTGAACGCGCGCGGCCTGGCTCATGCGGAGCATGACATCCACGTGCGCCAACATCGCGCGTTCGTCGCCCCGCATCTCGAAATCAATGACGCGTCCGGTCGCATCGTCGAACACCAGCACGGCGCCGTGATGCGACTCGGCGCCTTTGACCGCACGCCACACCACACGAGCCACGTCGCGCAGTGCGCCGGTGGCGAGCAATTCGTGGCCGCGGAAGGCGGTGACCGTCGCCAGACTCACGAGCGCCCCGATGTCTTGGACGTGTTGTAACTGCCCTCGCCATTCGGTTGCAACCGCTCACGCCACATCGACTCTAACAGCACCAGGTCGCTGGTCGGATCGAAGTCGGGCGTGTCCTCCGGCCAGGCGAGGGTGTCGAGCACCTCGAACGTGAAGGCCTCCGGGCCGAGGGCGTTCCAATCCTGCTGCAGCCAGCGATTGGGGTGCCCGCCGAAGCGCAGCGAGGTCCGTTCGCGGTTGAGAATGGCCGGGAGGTCGGTGGACCGCCCGATCAGCGCGTCACCGCTTTGGAGGTTGCGCACGCAGTACACGCCCATGGGGCGGCGCGATTCCTTGTAGGCGCGGGCGAGCGCTTTGCGGTCCATGGGGCGTCCGGATTGGGGTGAGAATCCAATTGTATCCGGATAAAATCAAATTATCAATATATCCGGGTAAATACCAAGCTAGAGACTGCGTCACGTACTCAGTTCGCCCCGTTTCTATTTCTTTCCTTCCAAAACAGCAAGACACTGTCTATGCTCTCCTTGGCACAAGGAAAGAATGGCTCATGTCGGTCTCTGGTCTGGGCGCCATGTCAGAAAGCACGAACGACTCATCGATGGCGCTCTCGAGAGATCGCCTCCGCGACAAACTCACGGAATCCATGGCGGCGGGCGTCCCGCCGCGGATCGCGCGCGACGTTCGCGTCCCTGAGATCGCCGGCAAGGCCCTCGCGGTCGTCGGCGTGCGCCGTGGTGGAAAGACCTCGCTCCTCCACCGTCGCATGGCGGACCACATCGCAGCGGGCCGATCACGCGAGTCGCAGTTGCTCCTGGAACTCGAGGATGAGCGGCTCGACGGAATGACGGCGGCCGATCTGGGTTGGCTCGTCGAAGAACATGAGCGGCGCTATCCGCATGTCCGACGCGGTGGCGCCGATGGCGGCACGCTCTGGCTCTATCTCGACGAGGTGCAGGTCGTTCCGAAATGGGAAACGCTCGTCCATCGCCTCCTTGCTGCGGGCAACATAGAAATCGCGGTTTCCGGTTCCTCGGCGAAACTCCTGAGCCGAGAGGTCGCCACGTCGCTGCGCGGTCGCGCGATGGAAGTGCTCGTCCATCCGTTCTCCTTTCGGGAGGCGCTGCGCTATGCCGGCGCCGAAACGGATCTCCCGTGGGAGCAGCTGACGGGCCCGCAGCGCGCGACGATGGACGCCGCGCTGCAGCAGTACCTCACGGTCGGCGGCTTCCCCGACGCGCAACAGACCGACGCCCAGGACCGGCTCGATCTCCTCACGGGTTACGTCGACACCATGGTCCTGCGTGACGTCATCGAGCGGCACAACGTGACGAACGTCCGCGCCCTCCGCTGGTTGCAACGGCATCTGCTGGCGACGCCGGGTGGAAGCGTTTCCGTGAACAAGCTGTACGACGACCTCAAGTCCCAAGGCATCGGCGTCGGTAAGGACAACGTGTACGCGTATGTCGAATACTTTGAGGACGCGTTTCTGCTGCGCAGTATCACGATGCACAGCACCTCCGAACGACAGCGGATGTCCAACCCACGAAAAGTCTACCCGGTGGATACCGGTCTGATCTCGATCTATGAACGATCAGGGCGGACGCACCGGGGACGTGCACTCGAAACCGCGATCCTGCTCGAGCTGGAGCGTCGCCGCTATGCGATTGACTGGTTTCGTACGGCAGAAGGATGGGAGGTCGACTTCTACGCCACGCGACCCGACGCCGCGCCTCTGCTGATTCAGGTGTGTCTCGACACCGCCGCCGACGCGACGTGGGCTCGCGAAGTGCGCGCACTCGAATCGGCGGCCGCGTCTCAGCCTGAGGCCGAGGCGATGCTGATCACTCTCGATCCGACGCCGCCGGTTCGCGAGTTGCCCGGTCGCTTGCGGTGGTCTCCGGCCGCTCAGTGGCTACTCGAACGCTGACACCCGCTCGTCGCTCCAATTCACCACCGATTCACCTCGAAATCATCCCGATCTCTCGATGGCCAACACCCCCTACGCCCTGACCGAACTCACGGTTGTGCTTGGCACACCAACGCACCCCGCCGCGCCGTTCGCCGAGTTCCAGCAACGCGCGGCTGCGGGCGCAAACGTGACCGAACATGCGTGGGCGCTGCACGAATACGCCGCACTCGACACACTCACGCACCGCGATGGATCGGTCAAGACACACACGATTCTGGAGACGATGCTCTCCAGCGTGCTCGGCGCCGACGTGATCGTGCTCGACGTGGACCGTCGCTGGGTGCGCGCGGAAGATGGGCACTTGTACACCGCGCTCTCGATCTGTTCGGAAGACATCCGCTCGCGCGCGGACGTGGGATCGCTGTCGGGCCCACGCTTTCTCGAGGCACTGAATGCCGCGGCCCAAACCATTGCGCAGCTCGATGGGCGCGAGTGGATCCGGTGGAGCAGTCGGGGGTGGGAGGATGCGTTGCTGCCGGAGCATGTGGAGCGCAGTGCAATGCTGGTGGTGCAGATCGCCTCCGCGGTGGTGGGGAGTGCGTCGGTCACGGAGAATGCCGTAACGGATCTGGAGATCGATCTGGCCGGTGAGTTGGTGCGGGCCATCGAGGCGGGCCGTGACGCCGCGAGCGACGAAGGCGGTCCGATTGCGCAGGAACTGCGCGCGCTACGATTCGCCGATCCGCTGCGCACCGAGTGGGCCAACGTGACCGCCGACGCGCTATACATCGGTGCGCTCGATATCTCGCTTTTGCGCCATCGCATCGCCCGCGAAGACGCGGCCGGCTTGGCCTTTCTGTACCTCGGCAAGCAGCGCTCAGATCACCTAAAGCAAAGCGGCGAGATCACCCCGCGTTTTCGCCGGGAGATCGTAGCCAAAACCTTCATGACGAGCTACGCGCTGGAGCGCTTGGCCCCGACGGTGTCGCGGGAGTTGTTCGAGTTCATGCGCGCCTGACGAGCGGGTGCTAGTGACCCGTTCCGTGACGTCGTACGTTTCGCGCGAATGCTCTCCCGATGTACCGCCGATGTACGGCCGACGTAAAGCTGTCGATCCTCCAACGTGAATCGCCATGTTCAGAAGCACTTCGCCTTCGTTGCCCCGCGTCGTGGCGCGCATGGCGCTCGCTGTCGTTGCCGCTACGCTGTCCGTCGCCCAGACTGGGTGCACCTCGCCCGCCGTACCGGTGGCCCTAAACGCGGCCGATCGTGATCTGCTCGACGTCACGGTGCCGAAGCTGGAGCAGCTCTATGCCGACAAGCGCTACACAGTAACACAGGTCGTGCAGTGGCACCTCGATCGCATCGATCGCTACAACGGCGTCTACGGCGCGATCGAAACGGTGTTGCGTGACAGTGCGTTGGCCGCCGCCGCACGGCTCGATGCCGAGGCGGCGAAAGGCGAAGGTGCCCCGCGCGGACCGTTGTGGGGCGTGCCCATCGTGATCAAGGCCAACACCAGCGTGCAGGGGCAGGTGACCACGGCGGGCTGGGAAGGCTTCACGCGCGCCGGTCATGAGCTCATCGCGCCCCAGGACGCGACGATCGTGGCGCAGTTCCGCGCGGCCGGTGCCATCATTGTCGGTCTGGCGAATATGCCGGATCTCGCCAACAGCGACACCAATCGCAGCAGTTCTTTCGGTCGCACCGGCAATGCCTACGACGTGCGCTTCTCGCCCGGTGGCTCGAGCGGCGGTGTCGTCACCGCGGTCGCCGCCAACATGGCCGTGCTGGGGAACGGCACCGACACCGGCAACTCCATTCGCATGCCGGCGGCTACGAGTGCGCTGGTGGGGGTGTTTCCCACGCGCGGTCTGGTGAGCATTGCCGGCATCGCGCCGCTCGACTGGCTGCTCGACAACACGGGACCAATCGCGCGAACCGTAACCGATGCCGCGATCGCCCTGGAAGTGATGGCAGGGAAGGACTCGCTCGATCCCGCCACGTTGCTCGCGCCCGATTCGGTGCGCCTGACCACGGTGGGCATGGCCACGGCATCACTCAAGGGCAAGCGATTCGGCGTGCCCGCCTTCATCATGGCCGGCAGCGGCATCCCGTTTCACGGCATTCCCGCCGGTGTGCCGGAGCGCACCGCCGATTCTATTCGCGCTGCCGCCAACATGGCGCTGCGCGAGGACACCCGCGTGATGTTCATGAAGGCCGTGGCGGCGCTGCGTGCCGCCGGCGCCGAGGTGGTGATCAGCGACAGCATTTTGCCGCCGCTGTTCGCCACGCTGGCGAGCCGCGTGTCGACGTACGCGTACATGCGCGACGGCACCGACCGTTTCCTCGCCACCTTCGGGCCAACCGCGTATCACTCGGCCGCGGAGTACCAGCAGGTGGTCGGGGCCCCGTTGTTCGTGTCATCCATTGGCGTGGAAGATCACTTTCGCTACATGCCGGGCGCGCGGCTCGAGCAGCGTGTACTTGATACCGATGCCGACGCTGAGCGGAACTATCATGCGCCGCGCCGGGCGATGCTGGCCGAGTATGTGGCCACCCTCGATCGGATGAAGCTCGATGGGTTCGTCTATCCGGCCATTCAGATGGCACCGCCGGATGAATCGATGCCGCAGGATGGTCGCGTGAGTGAAGGACCGCACTCGGCGACGAGCTGGGTGAACATGATCGGCGTGCCCGCGGTCGTGGTCTCGGCTGGCACCTACGACAACGGCGTGCCGTTCGGGCTTGAACTGTCGGCGCGACCGTGGCGCGATCGTGAGTTGCTGGGCATGGCGCAGGCGTGGGAGCAGGCCACGCCTGCGCGGACGCGGCCGACGCTGGTGGACGCAGGATTGCTGCCGGTGGTGAAGGCACGCGTTGGGAAGTAGGTGGGTACCAGCCGGATGGCCGGACACGGGGGTGGGGCGCGGAATACGGGTGGGTACGGCGGCGGCGACCCTGCGTGGTACACGCCCAATTTCCGACGTTGCGTTTCGCGCAGCGCGGCGCTTCAATGTGCGATGGGCCAGTTTAAACAGACTTTTGGCAGGGTACGCGGCGGTGTGAGGAGTGCCACCGCTACGCGTGTGCGCTGCGTGGGCGTGGCGATGGCGCTGTTGATCATGCCCGCTCTGTTGCGGGCGCAGTTGGAAGCTCCGCGTTCTCGCGACGAGCTGGTGGGCTGGGTGGTGGACGCCGCGGGCAAGCCGATGGGGGACGCCGAAGTCCTGATCGCTGGCACCTCGTACACCACGCGGAGCAATGCCAAGGGGTTCTGGCGGTTTGCTGATCCGCCAACTGGGCCGCACGTCGTGCTGGCGCGCCAGATCGGCTATGTGCCGTACCAGCGTGAAGTGAATGTGGTGCGCTCCTCGAAAGACACCTTGTCACTGCTGCTGCGTCGGTATCCGCGTACGCTGTCAACGGTTGAAGTCACCGCCAAGGCCAATTCCGCCACAGCGAGTGCGGTGGCCCAGGGACAGCGACTGATCCAGATGCGCGTGGGTGCGGGCCGATTGTATACGCGCGAGTACATTCTCGAAACGCGTCCGTATTCGATTGCGGAACTCGTGCAAGGTGTCCCGGGCATGACCATCCAGCGGTTACGCGGCAATGGCACCGACGGCGAAGTCGTGGCGACCATCTCTCGGAATCGCGGCGGGGCGAGTGGCAACCAAGGGGTGGGAAATGATGGGTTTTCCAATCCGTGTCCCATGCAGTTCTTCTTGGATACGTCGCCGATCGAGGGCGACCAGGTCGGGCGACTCGACCCATCGATGTTTCGCAGCGTCGAGGTCTACCCGATGAACGTGGTGATCCCGGGCTTGCCGCAACGCGGTGATCGGTGCGGCGCGATCGTCATCAATTCATTTCGGCGCTGAGAGAGTTTGCGCGCCTAGAAGAACGGTGGGCAGTAATCGCTGGCATGTACTGGCCACACCGCCCAAGAACGCGTATGATCGACCCGCCTCCCGGGTTGCTTCGCTCTCTTCCGCCCCGCCCACCAATGCCCGTTCCACAAAATCGCGTCCCGCGGCGTGCGCCATGTCGCGCACTGCTCGCGACCCTCGGTGCAAGCCTGCTGTGGTACGCTACACCGCTCACGCCGCTGTCCGCCCAGCCAGCCACTGAAACCACGCAGCCGACTCGGCGCGCGAGGGTGGTGGGCATTGTGACTGATGTCGCGACCAAACTTCCGCTTCCCGGAGTCAACGTTTTCCTGGTCGGCACGCCCATCACGGCGAGCACCGGGCCAGACGGTCGCTTCATCATTCCGAGCGCCCCGGCGGGGCTCTACAACTTCGATGTGCGGCGGCTCGGTTATGGCCCGCAGCGTATCACCAACGTTCGACTGGTTGCCGACAGCATCATCACGGTGAACGTGGCGCTGAGCGTCACCTCCACGCGCCTCGACCAAGTGACGGTATCCGGCAGCATGGATGCGCAGTCGGTGGCCAAGTCCACCATCACGGTCGACAAGATCACGTCGGAAAACATTCCCGTCATGCCGACCGGCTCGGCCGCCAATTTGATCGCGGGTAAAGTGGCCGGTGTGGCCATCACCCGTCCGAGCGGCAAGCCGGGAAGCGGCGTCAATATCGTGCTCCGCACCCCGATCTCTGGCATCACCGAAGGCGGCGCGCCCCCGTCGCCGCTGTTCGTGGTGGACGGTGTGTTTCTGAATCAGGCGCAGTCGGTGACCACGCAGGACATCGAATCGATGGACGTGGAGTCGATCGAGGTGATCAAGGGTGCCGCGGCGGCTTCGCTGTACGGCTCGCGCGCCGCGGCCGGCGTCATCTCCATCACCACCCGGCGTGGCAAGGGCCTCGCGCTCGGCACCACGCAATTTCAGGCGCGTACGGAGCAGGGCACCGATCAGTTCCAAACGAGCCTGCCCAAAAATCAACACCACGCCTTCCGGCAAGACGCCAACGGCAACTGGCTGAACGCGCAAGATCAGGTCGTGCCGCGGGCTCAGCGTGCGCTCAAGCCGCTCGGGATTATGGACGCGCCGTTTACGTCGAAGACGTACGATCACCCGGCGCTGTTTTTCAATCCGGGCAGCACCACGATTCAGAGCCTGCAGGTGCAGGGCAACGCCGCCGCCACGAACTACAACTTGGCGTATACCCGGAACGTGTTCGGCGGCGTGTTGGACGACAACGAGGGGTATCGTCGCCAAACGCTGCGCGTGAACCTCGACTCGCGATTGAACGAGAAGCTCAATGTGGGCGTGTCCGTCAACCACACGCGCGGACAGGACGACGCCTCGAGCCCGAGCTTCAACAACTTCTATCGCATCGATACCGACGTGAACCTGAAGGAATTCGATCCCTTTCCCAAGATTGGCTTCCCCTACGTGATCGTTCCCGATTCGGTCACGCTGTATACGAATCCGCTGTACACGCAGTACATCGCCGACAACGTGATTCGGCGCGCACGCACGTTGCTCAACGCCAACGCCAGCTACCGGCCCTTCAGCTGGTTGTCGGTTGCGGGTGACGCCAACTACGATCGCGGCGATTACGCCCAGACGTCCTATACAGCGCGCGGCACTCCGCTCGTGACCAGCACCGGCGGCCTCAGTCCCAGCATTGGCAGCCTGCAGGAGACCAATCAGGTCACTGACGGCTACATCATTACCGGCACGGTGTCCGCCACGAAAACCCTCGGCGAACTGACCGCGCGCCTGTCTCAGCGCGGTGAAACGCGTCGCGAGTACTCGCCCAGCCTCACGACGTCCGGCACCGACTTCGGCACCGAAGGGCTCAAGGCGATGTCGCAGGCGCGTGTCCGCACCACGTCCAACAGCATCACCGATTATCGGGTACTTGGCGCGATCACGAACCTCGGACTCAGCTTCAAGGAACGCTACATCGGCGATTTCCTGTGGCGTCGTGAAGGCAACTCGCTGTTCGGTGCCGCCAATCGCTGGAATACCTTCGGCCGAGCCTCGGCCGCCTGGATTTTGAGTGAGGAAAGCTGGTTCCCGATGCCGGCGTTCAATCAGTTCAAGCTGCGCTACAGCTACGGCGTGACGGGTGTGAGTCCGAGCTTCAGCGATCAGTATGAGGCGATGACGAACGACGGCACCGGCGCGATCCGCCGCAGCAATCTCGGCAACGTCAACATCACGCCGACGTTTACCAAGGAACAGGAAATCGGCATTGATCTCGCGTACAAGTCGCGCCTGTCGGCAACCGTCACGTATGTGCGGAACGACAGTAAGGATGTCTTCGTGAACGTGCCGGCACCGGCTGTCTCTGGTTACCAACTGGTTCGCACGAATCCCGCGTACATCGGCGGCAACGTCCTCGAGGTGACGCTGCAAGGTGCGGTGCTGACCAACCCCAACGGGTTGCGCTGGGACATTCTCGTGACGGGAGACAATCAGAAGCAGTTCACGCGCAGCTTTGGTCGTACCTGCTTCGACGACGGACTCCAGTACAAGTGCGACGGGATTCCGCTCAGCGAGATGTGGGGCAACCAGAACGTGCGGGACAAGTCGCAGCTGGCCGCCATTCACCGCAACTCGCAGGCGCAATTCGACGTCAACGACGATGGCTGGGTGGTGCCGGTGGGTGCGGGCAACACGTGGCGTGATGGTATTGCCAAGAACCTGTGGGGCAGCTCCGTCACAATCGATGGCACCGCCTACGGCTGGGGGCTGCCGATTCAGCGCCGCGATTCACTGGGACAGCTCTGGTACGACCGCATCGGCAATAGTCAGCCGCTCTTCCGCTTCGGTTTCCAGAACAATTTCCGGTACAACAACTTCCGTCTCTTCGTACAAACGACGGGGCAGCTGGGTGGCGATGTGTATGCCAACAGCAACCAGACGTTCTACGCCTCGGGTGACCATCCCGACGTGGACCAGTTCGGGAAGCCTGACGAACTCAAGAAGCCGGTAGCCTACTACAACGCCGTGTCGAACAACAACAACCTGTATCTCGCGCAGTTCGTGGAGAGCGGTACGCACCTGACGATCGCGGAGCTCATGCTGGGCTACACGGCCGACGCGAAGCGGTGGCCCTTCCTGAACAAAGTTGGTGTGTCGCGCGCGCAGATCGATCTGATCGGACGCAACATGCGGACGTTCACGAATTACACGGGCCTCAATGTTATGGCCGGTTCGCCGACGGTGCGCTTTGATGATGCCACGTATCCCATGACGCGCACGCTGACCGGCGTCGTGACGCTTACCTTCTGACCGAGGCCGCAACCATGCATACTTCTGTGTCCCGCCCGGTCGCCGTACGCCGCCGCGCCGCTTTTCTGATCGGTACCATGGCCGCCGCCTCGCTGGCCGGCTGCGTCGATCTCGCCGTGACCGATCCGAACAACCTCAGTATCGCCACGGTATTCAACAACGCGGCCAATACGGAAGCCGCGTTGATTGGCTCCTTCAAGGCCTACACGGCCGTGAATCGCGGCAGCTGCCCCACGCTGATTTACAGCTTGTGGGGGCACGATATCACAACCACCAGCGTGACGTACCTCGAGTTCGCGGTTGAACCGCGGCTCCCCATCAACAATCGCGACAACGTAAACTGCGCCACTCGCGTGTCGTATTGGACGCCGTACGAGGCGTCGGCCGGTGCCCGCGAAGCCTTTATTGGCATCCGGGATAACAAACTCAAGTTCGGCGCCATCAACGCCGCCACCCCAGACGGGGCTGATACACCGAATCGTAAGTTGTTTGCGAAGTTCATCATTGCCATTTCGCAGCTCAAGCTCGCTCTCGCCACCGACCAAGCCTACATCACGGATTCGATCACGCCGGGCTTGAACCAGACCAACGTCACCCTGGTACCGTGGCAGGACGTGTTGGCGAATGCCAAAGCGCAGATGAACGTCGTAATTGCGGAAGCGAAGGCGGGACCGAACTTCACGTGGCCTGCGCTCTTCATCAACGGCCGTCCGATTACGCGCGATGAGCTGGTGCGGGTGATGTATTCGTTTCTGGTGCGCGCTGATGTGTACTCGCCACGTACCCCTGCCGCGCGCAACGCCGTCAACTGGAATGCCGTGCTGGCGCGTCTCGACTCGGGTATCACGCGGGATTTCGGATGGCAGGCCGATCCGGCCGTGGCCAACACCGCCTCGACGTATATCAACAACTCGTTCGCGCAGAATACGGTTCGAATCCACAACCGTCTGCTTGGTCCGGCCGACACCTCTGGTAAGTATCAGGCGTGGGTGGCCGCTCCGATCGCTAATCGCACCGCGTTCACGATCACGACGCCGGACCGTCGCATTCATGGGGCGACCAACAGCGTGGCGGGTACCCGCTTTACGCGTCTCACGACGACCATGGGTAGTGCGTCCAATGGCGCGTATCTCACCTCATCGTACCGTTCCACGCGCTATCTGAATACGGCGGCTGATTCGGGCAATCGCGCCTTCATTCAGATCATGTCGATGGACGAGATGAAGTTCATCCGCGCCGAAGCACTGTTCCGGGTGGGACGTTTCACCGACGCCGCGGCACTCATCAATCCGACCCGCGTGGCGGCTGGATTGCGCGCGGTAGACGCCAACGGCCCGCCGGCCGGCCGCGACTGCGTGCCGCGAAAGGACAACGGCGCGTGCGGCGATCTGTTCGACGCCATTCAGTACGAGAAGCGCATCGAACTGTATCCCACCGAAGGCGATATCTCGTGGTGGGACGCGCGTGGCTGGGGCAAGCTCGTTCCCGGCACGCCGTATCATGTTCCCGTGTCAGGGCGTGAGCTGATCTCCCTTGGCATTCCGTACTACACGTTCGGCGGCGTGGGTTCACCGGGCACCGCCCCGTAAGGACTCTGCCGATACGACGTACAAAGGGGCCGCGCATGATGCACGGCCCCTTTGCATTCGGCGCGACCGCGAGCGTAAATCGCTTACGGCTTTTCGCTGATATTCGCGCAGCCCCACACATTCTGATCGTTCGGCGCCACCTGCGGATCGAACACGCGAACGTAATACCGCTTGCCGCTCTCGAGCTTCGGGATCACGGCCGTGACCGATCCCCCGCCGTCCATCTGCGTCTGCGCCTGCGTGAAAGCCGCCTGCGGTGCGATCGGGGCGCCCTGGTCATTGCAGTTGCCGGCCACGATGTCCCATGCGATGCGCATGTCGCGACTGCCATTGCGAAAGGTGATCTTCGCGCGTGATTGCTTGTCGTTGCGCGGTTCGACGGTCACGTCGGCGGAGCCGCCGTTTCGTAACTGGCTCACCGTGGCGAACCACTTACCGGACTGCGCCGAGGTCGCCAGCAGGCCGGCGCTCAGCGTGACGGCATACGTGAGAAGAGCAGGAGTCCACATGAGTTTCTCCGGGAAGTCGGGCGACATGAAGAACGACCGCGAAATATCTACGCAACGTACGTCGGCGTACGCCTGCTCGCGATGCTACCGCACTAGAACGTCGTGCTGACCGAGAAGAAGATCTGACGCGGAGCGCCCGTCAGGAACGTGGTGTTGTCACCGCTCGCGGTGAAACCGCCGCTGCCCATGGTGCCGATGTACCGCTCGTCGAGCAGGTTGTTCATGTTCAGCTGCAACTCCAGCGACTTGAGCGCCCCGATGCGGCCCAGGCGGTAGCGCGCCGAGAGATCCGACACGAAGTAGCCCGGCACCTTGCCTTCACCGTCGCCGGCCGTGTTCAGGTCGTTCGTGTACGTGAAGTACCGCTCGCCCACATAGCGGCCACCCAGCGTGAGATTGAGCTTGGTGCGCGTGTACGACAGTGACGCCGTGGCCATCTGCTTCGGCGCGTCCTGCACGTACTTGTCCTTGGTGCTCACGCGCGACGCCGGATTCGCCTGATTGGCGAGGTAGTCATCGCCGAACTTCGAGCTGTTGTACGAGGCCGAGCCGAAGGCACGCAGTCCGTTGCCCAGATCGGCGTTGACCACGCCCTCGAGTCCGGCCGTGTTCACCGAGCCCACGTTGCCGAAGCCGGTCGCGCAGGTCACCGTCTGCGGGCAGAGCGCGATCCCGAGCAGGCGGTTGCGATAATCGATCATGTAACCAGTCACGCCCGCTTCGACCTTACCGCGACGCGTGCGTGCGCCGACTTCCAGCGTCGTGGCACGCTCGGCCTTCGCTGTGTTCTTGAAGAAATCGAAGGTGGCCGGCGCCGCGTTGTACACACCACCAGCCGGGCTGAGCGGGAACTGATTCACATTCTCCGACCAGTTGGCAAAGAGCTCGTTGTTCTCGTTCATCTTGAACACCGCACCGACCTGCGGCAGCAGCGCCGCCTCGGTTTTCACATTCAGCGACGGACGCGTGGCATCAGCGAAAATCGGCGCCACGACACCGGCCGTCGGCGTGTTGCCGTTGTTCGTGAAATCCGCGTTCACCGAGACGAGCTTCGCGCCGTACGACAGCGTGAGCTTTTCATTCAGCAGGCGGTTCGTGTTCTGCAGGTGGAACTGCGTGGTGGTCACGTCGGCGGTGCGGTCGTAGTCGAGTCGCAGCACCTTCGTGAAGTCCACTTCCGGGCTGAGCTGATAATTCTTCATGCGCCAGCGCGGACGACGGTTGCTGGACGCATTCATCTCGTACCAGCCACCGACTTCGAACTGGTTGGCAATGCCGCCGACCATGAAGGACGTCGTCGCCTTCGCCATGATGCCGGAGCGGTTGGCCTTGTACTGCGTCTGGCGGAACATGATCGGATCAGGGCTGTAGCCCGCGCCGTAGCTCGGAGCATGCCAGTCGCCACCACCACGATTGAGGTGGAGGTACGGCTGTACCTCGATGCGGGTTGATGCGGTCGGCTTGAACTCACCCTTGAGATAGGCAAGGTGATCGAGACGCGCGCCCTGCGCCGAGCTGTAATACGACGCATCGGTGAGCGGCGTGTAGTTGGGCAGCGAGGCCTCAGCGAACTGCTTGGCAGTGGACCAGTTGGTGAGGTAATCGAAGTCCGGTCCGAAACCGAACGTGCTCGAACCCGGCGCGGTGGCGTTGAACACGCCCAGCGACAGGTCCATGTAGTCGCTTTCCTTCTTGTTCGCGTAGTTGTAGAAGGCCGTGAACTTGCTCGACCCGATGAACAGGTTGGACTTCAGGTTGATCTGCTCATGCCAGTTCTGGCCGGCGCCACCAATGAATCCTTTCTGACCGAAGAGGAAATCCTGTTCGCCAGGGAAGTTGGAGAGCCGCTCGCCGCCGCCTTTCCACTTGTCGGAGTCGAACCGGGACACCGACATGAAGGCGGACACGCCGTTCGTACCGCCGAAGGTCTTCAGGCCCATGTCGTAGCGCAGCAGCGTGCGACGCGCGCTGTTCTGCCCGCCCATCTGCTGCAGCAGGAACTGCTGCTTACCCGCCGGTTCTGCGGTGGAATACTGCACGACACCACCAAGGTTGTTGGCGGATGCGGTGCCCAGCGCACCACTGCCCTGCGCCACGGCGGTCGACTCGAGGTTCGACGCGTCCACCGCGCGGCCGACACCGAGTCCGTTCCAGTTGCCATACGACATATCACCGAGCGGGATGCCGTCCATCGTCTGTCCGATCTGTGCGGTCTGGAAGCCACGCATGGTGATGCGGTTGGACCACTCGTACATGCCGAAGCCGTCCACCGACTGCATGTTGACGCCGGGAATGCGCTCGACCGCCTTGAGCGCGCTGGTGCCGGGCGTAGTCGACTTGAGCACCGAGCTGTCGATGCCCGAGGCCGCGCGTGCGCTGCCTCGGCCGGTCACGCCGGTCACCATCACCTTGCCGAGGGCTTGCGCCGAGTCGCGCTTGGTGGTGGCCTGCGCGCGCAGGAGCGAGGCCGAGAGCAGCAGCGACGATGATGCCGCGGCGAGAAGCGTGAAGAATGCGGTACGAGAGTCGTGGCGCATGGGGTCTTAAAGAAGTGAAGGTGATCGAATGGATCACCGTCATCATTCACTCGCTGCACAGTGTCTTGCGTCACGGCTATGTACGGACGCCGTCTCGGCCATGTCACGGCAAGATGATGAGCGGGGCATGGCCCCCCGTCAGTAGCGCAAAAAATACCGCTGGATCTCGAGCGGGTCCTTGCTGCGGGTCAGCGCCACCATCAACAGAATGCGCGCCTTGGCTGGCGTGAGGTGCTGTGCCGTCACCATCGGCGGCGCCGGTGGTGGCTGCGGTGCTCGAGTGCTGTCAGACGGTGTCGAATCACCGGGGGCCGCGGCACGCGGCTCTGCGCGCGGTTCTGCACGCGGCGCATCGGGATCGCGCGCGGCACTCATGTTGTCGCCGTACGCGAACACCGTGACCACCACCACGCCCGCCCGGCGCAGGGCCGTGAACAGCTCCGACTCGGCCCGCGTCATGCCGTTCGTTGCCACCGCCACGCCCGCCGGTTGTCCATCGTAACGCGGACCCGTGCCGCCAGGGTACGAGTACGCCAGCTCCACGCGCGGTAGTGAGTCCACCTTCCGCATATCGAACTCGCTGTCCTCGCCGTGCCGTCGCGTGGGCGCAAACAAAAAGTCGGGGCCGTTGCCGCCCACGACGCCGAGCATGCCCATCTCGCCACCGCTGAATCCCCCGGTGCGCTGGTAGATCTTACGCACCTCGCGGGCCGAGAGGATGCGATCGTCCATGACCACCATCACGCCTTTGCCGATCGCCTGCGGCGCCGCGGCAACGCGCACCGCCGCCAACAGATTGATCGGCCCATCGGGGCTGATGCCGGTGGCTGGTCGCTGCGCACCCACCACGATCACCGGCTTGTTCGACCGCACGGTGAGATAGAGAAAGAATGCGGTCTCTTCCAGCCGGTCGGTGCCATGCGTGACCACCACGCCGGCCAGATCATCCCGATCCTTGAGCACCTTTTCTATGCGCTTCGACAGCGCGAGCCACTGCGCCGGAGTGATCGACGTACTCGGTACGTTCGAGAACTGCTCCGTCTCGATCTGTGCATGCTTCGACAGTTCAGGGACCGACGCGATGATCTGTTCGGCCGTCAGGGTCCCCGCGCGATAGCTGCCGAGCGAACCCGGCGCGTCCTGGACGCCGGCGATCGTGCCACCAGTGGCGATCAGCAGAACCTTGGGCAGGCGCGGGTTCGGTTTCGGGCTGTCCGACGACTGCGCCTCGAGCGCGCCGGTCGTGGCCAGCATCGAGAGAAATAGCAGGGCGACCCGCCGCATCGGGGTGCGGAGGCGGGTCTGTGGGAGAGCCGGTGTCATAGGGGCATGCGGGTGTAGGTGGCGAAGGTGACGCCGGTGGTCTTTCCGTCGGCATCTTCGCGCATGTAGATCACGGCGATCGTCTGGAAATCGGGCGAGAGCACATTGGTCAGTCGCTGCGTCACGCGGCCGTTGTTCTTGTTTACAATCTCGTTCACCAGCGAACTGATAGGGCGGACCGCGGCGTGTGTCTGGCTGGCATTGCCCGTCACGGGCATGTCGCGCCCATCG
The DNA here is from genome assembly GCA_903894655.1 of uncultured Gemmatimonadota bacterium. Taxonomy (GTDB): domain Bacteria; phylum Gemmatimonadota; class Gemmatimonadetes; order Gemmatimonadales; family Gemmatimonadaceae; genus Gemmatimonas. The sequence continues at coordinate 1,262 of CAITQY010000083.1, read as the reverse complement.
AAGTCGGTGGCGTATGACCAACGGGTGGTGTCGCCGCGCGCGTTCACCGCTTGGATCGTGACCTGCATGCCGGTGGGGCCAAGAGGCGCGTAGGTCATGATGTTGCTGGTGGGGGCGGGCGCGTCGGACTTGAGCAGCCAGCGCCCAAAGCGGGGGTTGGACGGTTGGGCGTACGCTGTTCGCGCGCCGGTGAGGAGCAGGGAGGCGAACAGGAGCTGTTTCCACGACAGACGCATCGGCGAGCTCACGAAAAGGGGTGCGGCCATTCTGCAGCCTGTCGGTGTATTTTGCGAGTCTCTTCCGCATCCCTGACCGTTCAGCCAGAGCTTTCCGTGGCCAATATCCTGCAGCGTCTTCCTGTCGGCGAGAAAGTCGGCATCGCCTTTTCCGGTGGTCTCGACACCAGCGCCGCCCTGCATTGGATGCGGGAGAAGGGCGCCGTGCCGTACGCCTACACGGCGAACCTGGGACAGCCCGACGAGACGGACTACGACGAAATCCCGCGCAAGGCGATGGCGTACGGCGCCGAGCAGGCCCGGCTGATCGAGTGCCGCGCGAATCTGGTGGCCGAAGGGCTGGCTGCGCTGCAGTGCGGCGCCTTCCACATTACGACCGCCGGCGCCACCTACTTCAACACCACGCCGCTGGGACGCGCGGTCACGGGCACCATGCTCGTAGCGGCCATGCGTGAAGACGATGTGAACATCTGGGGTGACGGCAGCACGTTCAAGGGCAATGACATCGAGCGGTTCTATCGCTACGGATTGCTCACGAACCCGTCGCTCAAGGTGTACAAGCCATGGCTCGATCAGCAGTTCATCGACGAGCTGGGTGGCCGCACGGAGATGTCGGAGTACCTCATCAAGAGCGGCTTCGACTACAAGATGAGCACCGAGAAGGCGTACTCCACCGACTCGAACATTCTGGGCGCCACGCACGAAGCGAAGGATCTCGAGTTCCTGAACAAGGGCATGCACATCGTGCAGCCGATCATGGGTGTGGCCCACTGGCGCGACGACGTGGCGGTGCAGCGCGAGACGGTCACGATCACGTTCGTGGAAGGCTATCCGGTCGCGATCAACGGTCGGGAATTCGGTAGCGCACTGGAACTGTTCACGGAAGCGAACGTGATCGGCGGTCGTCATGGCCTCGGCATGTCCGACCAGATCGAGAACCGCATCATCGAAGCGAAGAGCCGCGGCATTTATGAAGCACCGGGACTCGCGCTGCTGTACATCGCGTACGAGCGCCTGGTTACGGGT
>CAITQY010000082.1 GCA_903894655.1 uncultured Gemmatimonadota bacterium | reverse complement strand
CTCCCAGCCACCCTGGCGCGGGCGCACGGCTCTCCCCGTCCATCCGACGACGCAACTCCTCGACTTGCAACTTCAGTTCGACCAGCGAGCGCACAATGAACTCGAGCTCCCGCCCCTGCGCCCGCTCGCCCTCACGCACCACTGGCCCGACGTGCACGGGCAGCAACCGACGACCGCCCCCGTCGCGGATTGGCCGAGGAATATCATCGGCGCCGATTTCCCGACCGTGGGCGAGCACGACCATGCTCTCCACGAGATTGCGCAACTCACGCACATTGCCGGGCCATCCGTACTCGACCAACAGCGCCAAGGCGTCGGCGGAGATGCCGTGAAACGCGCGATCGTGCAGTGATGCGAACTCGGTGACGAACCGTCGCACGAGCAACGGGATATCGTCGCGACGTTCGCGCAGCGGCGGCAAATAAATCCCGAGCACGTTCAGCCGATAAAACAGGTCCGCGCGAAAACCGCCTTCTTCGACATGTTCGCGCAGCGGACGGTTCGTGGCGGCCACCACGCGCACATCGATCGGGATCGGTGTGCCACTGCCCACCCGCGTGACTTCACGCTCCTCGAGCACGCGCAGCAACTTCACCTGCGTCGTGGACGGGATCTCACCGATTTCATCGAGAAAGAGCGTACCGGTATCGGCCAATTCGAAGCGGCCCAGTCGACGCTCCGCCGCGCCGGTGAACGCGCCCTTCTCATGGCCGAAGAGTTCACTCTCCAGCAGCGTTTCGGTGAGCGCACCGACGTTCACCGCAATAAAGGGCTTCCCGCGACGCGGACTCAATCGATGAATCGCACGCGCCACGAGTTCCTTGCCGGTGCCGCTCTCCCCTTCGATGAGGACCGTACTGGTGACGGGCGCAATCTGCTCCACTTTCACCAGCACTTCGCGAATCGCCGCCGACTCACCAACCAGTCCCGTGAGCTCGGCCAGCCGCTGACGCTCGAGCCGCCGCTTCACGCTGTCCACGACATCCTCGATCCGCACCGGCTTCGGCCACACCTCGGCGTACCCGATGTCCCGCAACCGCTCAACCATCTGCGGATCGGACACGTCGGTGAAGCCGAGGACGGCCACATTGTCCCACAACAACTGTCGGACGAGCGACATATTCGCCGCGTCGAGCAGGGCACCCGTTAACACCACGATGTCGGGACGTGCCCGGCGCACGTCGCCGCGGACATCATCCATCGGCGAGATGGTGACCGTCGTAATCCCCGCCGCCTCGAGCGCGGCGTTCAATCGCACCGCCGGCTCGACATCGGTCATGAGTATCGCGACGACGCTCGCCGCGCCGTCATCCACACCGCCACGCCGCATGGCTGCGGGGCGCGGACGTGCGCTCACGCCTTCCCTGCCCGCTTGTAGAACGGCAACGTCACCACACGGGCGGGCAACTTCCGTCCGCGGATATCGATCTCGAAGGTGGTGCCTTCCACCGCCGCCGCCGCGGGCAGATAGCAGGTGCCGATCGGAACGCCGAGCGATGGGCTCATACACCCGCTGCACACGTCACCAATGGTGACACCGCCGTAGACCACCCCATGCCCATGTCGCGGGATCGCGCGCTCGTCTATCGTGAAGCCAACCAGCCTGCGGTCGGTGCCTTCCTGGCGCTGACGGACGAGCACCTCCTTGCCCAGAAACGGCTCGCGCTTGGCAAGCTTCACCAGCCAGTTCAACCCCGCTTCGATCGGCGTGGTGCGATCGTCGAGCTCGTTGCCGTACAGACACATGCCAGCCTCGAGACGCAGCGAATCGCGGCAGCCGAGGCCCGCCGGCGTCACGATACCGGCGGCCATCACGGCGTTCCACACGGCCACCGCCTGCGACGCGTCGAAGTACAACTCGAACCCGAGTTCGCCGGTGTAGCCAGTGCGCGAAATGATGCACGGCACGCCGGCCACGTTGCCTTCGGTGAACCAGTAGTACTTGATCCCGTCGAGCGGCACATCGGACAGCGACGCCACGATGGCGGGCGCCTGCGGTCCCTGCACGGCGAGGAGCGCGATGCTATCGGAGATGTCCGTCATCGTGCAATCAAATCCGGCGATGTTCGCCTGCAGATGCGCGAGATCCTTGTCGCGATTGCTGGCATTGATGACCAGCATCAGGTGATCGGCGAACCGATAGACGAGCAGGTCATCGACGATCGTGCCGTCGGCGCGCAGCAGCGTGGAGTATTGGATCTGTCCGACGGCCAGCGCTTCGACGTCGTTACTCGTCACCGAGGACACGAACCGAAGCGCATCTGGACCGCGCACGATCACTTCACCCATGTGCGACACGTCAAACATGCCGCACGCGGTGCGCACGGCGTTGTGCTCGGCGGTGATGCCGGTGGGATACTGCACCGGCATTTCGTAGCCGGCGAAGGGGACGATCTTCGCGCCGAGTGCGACGTGAACGTCGTGGAGTGGCGTGCGCTTGAGCGGGCCGGGAGCGTTAGCTGTCATGTCTCGAAAAGAAGCAGGACGCGACCGGAGCGGCCGCGCCCTGTAACATGACCACTGTGGCAGGAACCTGCCAGCGAATTGCCACGCTGACAGTCATTCCAGCAGAACTCAGGCGATCGCGGCCATAACCTCGGCCGCGTGGCCGGCGGGCTTGACCTTGGTGAAGACCTTGGCGATCTGCCCCGTGGGGTCGATCAGGAAGGTGGTGCGTTCCACCCCCATGTACGTCTTGCCGTACATGGACTTCTCCTTCCACACGTCGTACGCCTGCAACACGGTCTTCTCTTCGTCGGCGAGCAGCGTGTACGGAAGTTCGAACTTGGCCTTGAACTTCAGGTGTGACTTCGCGGAGTCGGGGCTGATCCCGAGAATGACGGCCTTCGATGCATCGAACTGCGGGAGCGCATCGCGGAACTCGCAGGCTTCCACGGTGCAGCCGGGGGTGTCGTCCTTCGGATAGGCAAAGAGCACGACCCACTGACCACGTAGCGACGACAGCGTGAGCGTGTCGCCCGCATCGGTGGGAAGTGTGAAGTCGGGGGCGGGTGTTCCTTCGGCGATTGGCATAGCGGGTGAATTCCGGATTAGAGCGCTTCGTTCCCCATCAGCGCGGCCATGATTGCTTTTTGAATATGGAGGCGATTCTCGGCCTCGTCCCACACCACGCTTTGCGGTCCATCGAGCACGTCGGCGGTGACTTCTTCGCCGCGGAGCGCCGGCAGACAGTGCAGGAAGATCGCGTGCGGTGCGGCGAGCGCCATGAGCGGGGCGTCGACTTGATAGAGAGCGAACGCGAGCGCGCGCTTGGCCTGTTCTTCCTCCTGCCCCATGGAGGCCCACACATCGGTAGTGACGACGTCGGCGCCGGCCACGGCCTCACGGGGGTCCCGCAGTAACTGCACCATCCCCGACGCCAAGCCGGCGCTCAGGAACGTGTCGTCGGGGTCGTACCCCTCGGGACATGCCAGCCTGAGGGTGAAGCCCAGATGCGCGGCCGCTTCAATCCACGAGTTAGCCATATTGTTGCCGTCACCGATCCAGGCGACCGTCTTCCCGCGGATGTCGCCGAGATGCTGCTGAATCGTGAGCACGTCGGCCAGAATCTGGCAGGGATGCGACAGGTCGGTGAGACCGTTGATGATGGGCACCTTGGCGTACTCGGCCAACGTTTCCACGTCGGCGTGCGCGAAGGTCCGGATCATGATCCCGTGGACGTAGCGGTCGAGCACCCGGGCCGTATCGGCAATCGGCTCGCCACGACCCAGCTGGACATCGCGGGGCGAGAGAAAGTGCGCGGTACCACCCAGCTGGGTGACCCCGACCTCGAAGGAGACGCGGGTGCGCGTGGAGGACTTCATGAAAATCATGGCCAACGCCTTGCCCAACAACGGCTTGCGGTCGTAGGCGCCGGTGCGCATACGCTCGGCCAGATCGAGCAGGGCGAACGTCTCCGCAGGGGAGAAGTCGGCGATGTTCAGGAAATCGCGATGCGGCGGAGGGTTATGCGGCATCCGTGGAAAGTTATTGCGCACATGCGGCGGGACCAAGCCTTCGGCCGCACACGCCGCCGTCGGGCTAGAGGATGTACTTCCGGAGGTCCTCATCCTCGCTGATCGACTTGAGCCGATCCCGCACCATCTCGGCGTCCACGATTACCGCATCCTTCCCGCGGTCCGGCAACTCGAAGAGCACGTCTTCCAGCAGCGTGGTCATCACCGTGTGCAGCCGGCGCGCGCCGATGTTCTCCATGCGCTCGTTCACCCGGGTGGCCACGCGCGCCAACTCAGCGATGCCGTCTTCCTTGAACTCGAGTGACGCCCCCTCGGCTTCGACCAGGGCGGCGTACTGCTTGGTGAGTGCGTTCTCAGGCTCCGTCATGATGCGCACGAAGTCCTGTTCGGTGAGCGGCTTGAGCTCCACGCGAATCGGGAAGCGGCCCTGCAGCTCGGGAATGAGATCGCTGGGCTTCGACACGTGAAACGCGCCGGCAGCGATGAACAGGATGTGATCGGTTTTCACCATTCCGTACTTCGTTTGCACGTTCGACCCTTCCACGATGGGCAGCAGATCGCGCTGCACCCCTTCGCGTGACACATCGGGGCCACCGCCCTGCCCCCGCTCACCGGCGATCTTGTCGATTTCGTCGAGAAAGATGATGCCCATCGCTTCGGTGCGTTCGAGCGCATCTTCGGTGATGTCATCAAGGTCGATCAACTTCTCGAGCTCCTCGTCCATCAAGATGCGACGCGCCTCGCTCACCTTGACGGTGCGGCGCTTCTTTTTCTTCGGCATCATGTCGCGGAACCACTCGGCCACGCTCTCCATGCCCTCGTTGCCGCCGGGGGTCACCATGCCGGGCATGCCGGGGCCCGACTGCGTCACCTCGAGCTCCACTTCGCGGCCATCGAGCTGACCGTCCAGCAGCAACAGGCGCAGCTTGTCACGCGTGCGCTTGTGACGCTCCAGTGCGGCGTCGTGCTCGGCCTTCACCTCCGGCGCATCACCGGTCGCCACCGGCGGCACCGGCAGCAGCAGATCGAGCAGGCGCTCGTCGACCTTTTCGTTGGCGAGATCTTCGATTTCCGATTCGCGCTCGGTGCGGACCATGTCGATGGCGTTCTCAATGAGATCGCGCACCATGGATTCGACGTCACGGCCCACGTAGCCCACCTCGGTGAACTTCGAGGCCTCTACCTTGGCGAACGGCGCTCCCGACAGCTTGGCCAGACGGCGCGCGATCTCGGTTTTCCCCACGCCGGTGGGGCCGATGAGGATGATGTTGTTGGGGGAGATCTCCTCGCGGATCGCTTCCGGCGCCCGCTGACGGCGCCACCGATTGCGCAGCGCGATCGCGACGGACTTCTTGGCGTCGGCCTGGCCAACGATGTAGCGATCGAGCTCCGCCACGATCTGCCGCGGCGTGAGGTCGGCGAGCCGAGCGATGGCCTGCTGAGTGCGAGGAGAGGGCATCCCGAACGCTAACGGTCGGTCTAGCTTTCGGGGATGTCTCGGCGTCGCCGAGTTGACCGCCTGCGGCCGCGACCGCTTACGCGGTAGGTTCGAGGACCGTGATGTTCGTGTTCGTGTAAATGCAGATCTCGCCGGCGATCGTGAGGGCCTTCTTCACGATCTCGGCTGGGGAGAGCGTGGTCTCGCGCACGAGGGCGCGGGCGGCGGCCTGCGCATAGGCACCACCCGACCCGATGGCGAGAATGCCGTCGTCGGGTTCGATGAGTTCGCCGTTGCCGCTCAGCATGAAGCCGTGATTGACGTCCGTCACGATCAGCATGGCTTCGAGACGACGGAGCACGCGATCGCTGCGCCACTCCTTGGCCAGTTCGACGGCAGCCTTGGGGAGGTTTCCGGGGAAGCGATCGAGCTTCTCCTCGAACTTCTCGAAGAGCGTGATGGCGTCGGCCACGGAGCCGGCGAACCCGGCGATCACGCGTCCCCCTTTGAGGGGACGAACCTTCACCGCCAGAGACTTGGCGATGGTGTCGCCCACGGAGACCTGACCGTCGCCGCCGATGGCCACGCGCCCGTCGCGTCGAACGGCCAGGATGGTGGTGGCACGGATGATTGGGAGAGGCATATTTCAGGAATGTACCCTATCTCCTTCGACGACGTCGTCGCGGCGCGCGCTCGGCTGCGCCCGTATCTGGACCCGTCCCCGGTCCGGCATTATCCGCCGCTGGACGAGCTGGTCGGGCACGGCATCCGCGTACTCGTCAAGCATGAGAACCATCTGCCCACCGGCAGCTTTAAGGTGCGCAACGGGACGTCGTCGATCACGGCGCTCACCGACGACGAGGTGGCCCGCGGCGTAATCGCCGCCTCCACGGGCAACCATGGCCTTGGACTGGCATGGTCGGGGGCGCAGCGCGGCGTGTCGGTCACGATCTGCGTGCCGCGCGGCAATAATCCGGAGAAGAGCGCCGCCATCCGCGGGCTGGGGGCGACCGTGCTCGAGGTGGGCGACCGGTACGACGAGACGATCGCCGCCTGTCGTACGCTGGCTGATCGCGATGGCAAGACGTTGGTGCACTCGACGAACCACCGCGAGGTGATCGCCGGCGCGGGCACGATGACGGCGGAGTTCCTGGAGCAGGCACCGGACGTGGAGGCGGTGATTATCGCCTTGGGCGGCGGTTCGCAGGCCGTTGGTGCGGCGGTGGTGCGCGATGCGATGAAGCCGACGCTCGAGGTGTACGCGGTGCAGAGCGTCGGCGCATCGGCGCAGCACGACGCGTGGCACGACGGCGCGCCGCGCGCGGGCGCATCGGTGCAGACGTTCGCCGAGGGGATCGCAACCGGCGCGACGTACGACCTGACGTTCGCGGCCCTACGCGACGGACTGGCCGGGTTCGTGCTGGTGGAGGAGGCGGCCATTGCACAGGGTGTCCGCGATCTGTGGCGGATCACGCACAATCTGGCCGAGGGTGCCGGGGCGACCGGACTGGCGGGGCTGCATGCGTTGGCCCCTCGGCTGGCGGGGCGCACGGTGGGCATCATCCTGTGCGGGGGCAATCTCGACGCGTCTCGCGCTGTTACGGTGTTGTCCGGGGGCACGCCGTATTGAGTTTTGAGTTGGTGGTGTTGAGTTGGTGTGCTTCCGGATAGGTGATGGTCGTCGATGCACCTCCCTTTCTCCGCTTCCTGCGGGCGGGACGCTTGGGTTCGCCGAGCGAGTGAGGTGCGGCCGCCCGCAGAGGCGGCTGCAGGGAGATGCATCGCCGACCTACCGGTGGGCGGGGGGAGCACAGGGCTTGGTCCGCGGCGGCGGCGTGCCT
>CAITQY010000081.1 GCA_903894655.1 uncultured Gemmatimonadota bacterium | reverse complement strand
GTCGAAACCGAACTCGGTCTCGGCCGAGTATTCCGGCTTGAGGTTGGCGTTACCCAGCGATCCAAGCGACGCGGCCGGGGCATCGCCACTGGCCGTGGTGAGCGGACCCGGCGAATAGAAGCGCACGGCGTCGGTGGCACCCGGGATCTGACCGGACGCGCCATACGTGCCGCGCAAACGCAGCGAGTTCACGAACTCCGGCAGCGGAAGGAACGTCTCGTCGGAGATCAGCCATGAGGCGCCGAGCTTCGGATAGTACACGGCGCGCGTGTTGGCACCGAAGGCGCTGGCGGCGTCACGACGCATGCCACCCGTGATGAACAAGCGATCGCGCAGGGCGATCTGCTGCTCCACATAGTAGCCGAGCGTGCGGCGCTCGTTGATGCTCTGCGTGCTGCTGCGCGTGGCGGCGGACGACACCGTGACACCGCCCGGCGGCAGGCCGATACCCGTACCGGCCGTGGAACCCACGGCGTTGCGGATGTACTGCATACCGATGCTCGTGGTCGACTTCAGCCAATCGGTCAGCTGGAACGTGCCGGTGGCACCGTAATCGGCGGTCTGCTGATTGATGTCCACGCGCTGGCTCGTGATGTTGCCCTGGCGCGTCGTGCCGGTGTTCGGGCCTTCGCCCACCTTCGAGATGAAGAGGTCGTTACGGCTGGTGTAGTCCGAACCGATCGCGGCGCGCGTCGCGAGCCACGTGGTCGGCGTCCACTGGGCGGACACGCTGTTGATGAAGCGATTGAGCCCCTGCTTGGTGGTCTGCGACAGCACGTCACCGAGCATGAAGGCACGATAGCCACGGAGCGAATCGCCCTGCGCATCGACCAGGTCGGCACGCCACGGTCCACCAAGCGCCAGCACCATGAGCCCGTTGCCGTTGTCTTCGTTCTGCGGAAGACGAAGCTCACTGTTCACGTAGCCGGACGACGCCTGCACGAAGAGTCCCTTGCGGAGCTCGGCGTTCACGTTCGCGCGGAAGCTGTTCCGTGCCAGGGCATTCGGACGCACGATGTCCGAGGGCAGCTCGGTCACGCCGCGACGCGCCTTCAGACGCGCGATTTCGTTGTCGGGCAACTTGTAGATGCCCGTTTCGCCTTCGGTCTGACCCGACACGAAGAACTGGACCTTATCGTTGCCACCCGATGCCTGCAGGTTGTACTGACGACGGCTACCGTCGCCGATCGGGCTGAGGGCCGGATCGTTCAGGATGTTGCCATGCGAGAGCGAATCCACCGACGTACAGGTGCCGAGGGACACGGCGGTCAGCAAGCAGGGTACGGCGCGCGTGGGAGAGGCGGCCGTACGGCCCCACAGCTGCCACAGATCAGGATACACAGCCGTGTTCTCGAGCTTGCCGTTCTCAACACTGAGGTTGTAGTTCGTCTTGCCCGACTTACCGCGCTTGGTCGTGATCACGACCACGCCGTTCGCCGCTTCGGTGCCGTACAGCGTGGCGGCCGACGGACCCTTCACGATTTCGATGGTCTCGATCTCGGACGGGTTGATGTCGTCGAGACGCGACGGACCCGACCCACCGACGCCAAGGGCGTTGTTCGTGGTCGACGTGGCGCGCACACCGTCGATGACGACGATGGGATCGTTCGACAGCGAGAACGAGTTCTGGCCGCGGATACGAATACGCGAGCCGGTACCCGTGGCGCCGGTCTGCACGACCTGGACGCTGGAGGTCCGACCCGAGAGCAAGCTGCCCATGTTCGACACGGGAAGCTCGGCGATTTTTTCGGCGACGTTGATCTGCGCCGTGGCGTTCGCCAGTTCGACCTTACGCTGCTGGCCGGTCACCGTGGTGACCACGGCGGCGAGCGAGAAGGCGGCCTGCTTGATCTGCACGTCGGCGACCACCGGCGTCGCGCCGACCGTCACCGTGAGCTTCTGCGCTTCGTAGCCGATGCGATTCACATCGAGCGTGACCGAACCCGTCGTGGTGACGCGGAGCGTGTACCGGCCGTTATCGGCGGTCAGGGTCCCGTTCTGCGTACCAGCAACCAGCACGCGAACCTGTGCGACAGGATTTCCCGTGGCGGCATCAGTCACGCGGCCGGAAATAGTGCCGCCAGCGGCCTGTGCTTCCGCACGGGGCGCCGCCGTCAAGGAAGCGCCGAACAGCCCTGCGAGCAGGGCAAGTCGTGCGCAGGCAGCGGCCAGTGGGCGGCTAAAAACGAAATGATGTGGCAAGCGAGAACGCTCGCCACGATCAGTCGCGATGGGTCCGAACAATCGCATCTCGTGACTCCCTCAGAGAGCTAGATCACTCAACGGCCACCCAGTGTGGCCGAACATGGCCACGGCCAACATTGATCGTACGCCGGATGGCGCACGATGCAGTTGGCCATGCCACTACCGTGCACGGGCGTCGAAACACCCGATTGGCGCGAGGGGAACGGGCGGATGCTGCGGAAAACGCGCATCGAACCCGGGTGCGTGACCAGCACGCGGCAGGAACTTCTGGGGAACAAGCAGTACTACGCGGCACAACAGTCCGACCCGAGGATTCGTCACCGAGGGCCGCGAAAACCAGTCGCGCGGCTACCGGACCGTTATCGGACTGATACAGTATGACCGCCGGAGGGTACGGCGCGGCACGTCCCCTGTCAACATCGAACAGCGTTTAGGGCGCGCTGACGGCAAAAAGCAATGTCCCGTCGACAGACGACACGTCCGCCGACGGGGACGACGGGAATTACGGTACGAAGAGCGACGGCGACGGTGGCGCGGGCAACGCGAACTTCAGCGTCGATAGGGTCGCCGAATCGGGCACGAGCGCCGTCTCGCCGGCCGGAAGACCATTGAGCTTGAGGATGTACGCCACCGACGTCAGGTATTGGTCGGGCGTGAGCGTACCTGGGGCATCGTCCGGCATGGTGGTCCGGATCTGCTCATAGAGCTCGAACAACGACCGACCGACCCACTTCGTTTTGAAATCGGCGCTGGTGACGTCTTTCGATTCATGGCAGCCCGAACAGGTGGCGGTCC
>CAITQY010000080.1 GCA_903894655.1 uncultured Gemmatimonadota bacterium | reverse complement strand
GGCCGGATCACGCTCGACGGCGTCGACCTGCGCAGCATCACGCTCGACGCGTTGCGCTCCCTCACCGGCATCGTGAGTCAGGATACGGTGCTGTTCAATGACACCGTGCGTGCCAACGTCGCCTTCGGTCGCACCCAAGTCACGCAAGCCCAGCTCGATGCGGCGGCGCGCGCCGCCAATGCCATGTCGTTCATCGAGGAACTGCCCGAGGGGTGGGACACCAATCTCGGCGAGCGTGGCTCGCGCTTGTCGGGTGGCCAGCGTCAGCGTCTGGCCATCGCGCGGGCGTTGTTGTCCGATCCGCCGATTTTGATTCTCGACGAAGCAACGTCGGCGCTCGACGTGGAGAGCGAACGGTTGGTGCAGGAGGCGATCGACCGACTGCTGGCAGGGCGCACCGTGTTCGTGATCGCGCATCGTCTCGCCACCATCCAGCACGCCGATCGTATTCTCGTGCTCGAGCGCGGGAAGCTCGTGGAGCAGGGTACGCACGCCGACTTGCTGGTGCGTAATGGCGCGTATGCGCGCCTGCATGCGCTGCAGTTCCATCGCGGCAGCGACTGATCGATGCGCGTCCTCGTGCTCACGACGGCCGCCTCGTGGACGTCTGGCGTCCGCTTACTGATCACGCTCGGCGCCGAGCTCGCTGCGCGTGGTGACATCGTCACGGTGGCCTGCCTGAGTCGCGGCCCACTCGAGCGCGTCGTCGAGGCCACGTTCCCGCGTCTGGCCGTGCGCGGCATTGCTGGACAGGGCCCGATTGCGCGCCTCCGCAGTGCGCGTGGCATCGTGGCCGCGTTACGTCCGGACGCCGTGCTGGTGCAAAGTGAGTCCGATAGTCTGTTGGCGGCGATGGCCACGGGGCGGCGCGGTGGGGTCGTTCGGCGCTGGTCGATCGGTGAGGATGCACCCCATCGGCAACCGGTGTCGGGCACGTGGCGTACCCGATTGGCCGGCAGTCGCACCCGCCTCACGTCGTGGGGACGCGACCCGATCGCCGTCAGCTGGCCCGAGCCCTCGTCACGCCACGCGCGCGAGGATGTGCCATCAAAGGCCGTGCCGACGGCGTTGTGGATCGTGCCACCGGGGGAACACGATGAGCACACTGCCGTCGCGCTGCGGGCGGCGGAAGAGTTAGTGGGTCGGCACCCGTTACTGCGCATCGTGTTGCTTGGCGAACCCGCCGCCCTGCACGCCACGCGACTACACGCCGCTTCGCTCGGCCTCACCGCGTTCGTACAGGTCGCGCCGATCGATACGCTGCTGCTGGCGGACGACATCGATGCGGCTGCCGTGTGGGTCACTGCCGACGGCGACGACGGGGCCATCGCCACCATTGCCGCCATGCAACGGGGCATTCCCGTCGTGGTGCCAGCGGCCCTGTCGTTTTCGTCGATGGTGGCGTCGCGCATCACCGGCTTCGTGATGCCCGCTGGCGATACTCCGACGATCGTCGCCGAGCTGGCGAGGGTGATGTCGGATCGCCATGAGTACGAGGCGATGGGCGATGCCGGGAGGGCGCGCGCCGCGCGCTTGCATGGATGGCCGCAGTTCGTCGATGGCGCCGCCGAGCTGTTGTCGCGGGCCTCGGGGTCGCGCGTCGCGTCGGCGGCCGTACCCTCGATGCTGACGTCGGTATGAGGACGTCATGAGTTCGGTCGCGCCCGTAGCACCGCCCGTAGCACCGCCCGTAGCACCGCCCGTAGCACCGCCCGTAGCACCGCCAGCGGGGAACGCCGCGTGGGCGCGTGTACGCGTCGATCGGCGGGCCCGCCTTGGGCTTGGCGTGATTACCGTGCTGATCCTGGCGGCGCTGTTGGCTCCACTCATCGATGGCGCCGATCCGATTCAGATCAATCTGCGCAATGCACTGCAGCCGCCCAGCGGCGCCCACTGGTTCGGCACCGATGCGCAAGGACGCGACGTGTGGTCACGCTTGGTCCACGGTGCCCGCATCTCGCTCTTGGTGGGTCTGGCGTCGCAGGGGATTTCGTTGTCGATCGGGCTCGTGCTTGGTCTCGTGGCCGGATATCGTGGCCAGTGGACGGAGGAGATCATCATGCGACTCGCTGATGTCACGCTGGCGTTCCCATCGCTGCTGCTGCTCATCGCGATGGCGGCCGCCTTCGAGCCCTCGCTCACGGTGGTGTGCACCGTGATCGGCGTCGTCGGCTGGGCCGGCATGGCCCGGCTGGTGCGAGGGCAGGTGCTCGTGGTGCGCGAGCTCGAGTACGTGCAGGCGATGCGTGCCCTCGGGGCCCGCGATCGTCGCATTCTGCTACGTCATGTGCTGCCGAATGTGATCGCGCCTGTCGTGATCGCCGCAACGCTCGGCATTGCCGGTGCCATCATGGCCGAGGCGGCGTTGTCGTTCCTGGGACTCGGCGTGCAGCCGCCAACGCCAAGTTGGGGCGCGATGATCGCCGATGGCCGCGATTTGTCGCAGCTGCGACGTGCGCCGTGGACGAGCCTGGCGCCGGGGCTGGCGATCGGTGTCGCGGTGCTCGGTTTCAATCTCCTCGGCGATGCGCTGCGGGATGCCCTCGACCCACGCGGCGCCCGTCGCCTGCCATAAGGCTGTTTTCTCGTCTCACCCGCACGCGGCCATCCCCGATGAGTACATCATGACCACATCGCACGACGTCGCGGCCCTTCGCGCCCGCGAGTACGCCTGGATGGCCAACGATCCGGCGATCTTCCTGAATGCCGCCAGCGTGGGGCCGATGCCGGCCGCGGCGGTGGAGGTGGCGAATACGTGGAGCCGCATGCGGGCGCAGCCGCACTTGCTGCCGTTTCAGTGGATGCTCGATGCCGCCTCGACCGCGCGCGCGCAGTTCGCGGCGCTGGTCGGTGCCGACGCCGACGAGATCGCCCTCATGCCCAACACCACGTACGGGCTGAATCTCGCGGCGCGGGCCCTGCCGCTGCGTCCCGGCACGATCCTCACCTTCGACGGGGAGTTTCCGAGCTGCGTGTATCCGTTTCAGGCGCTGGGGTCGCGCGGCATCAATCTCGAGCTGATTCCGCGGAAGCACGGGCTCCCTGACGAAGACGCACTGGTGGCCGCCATCGGGCGCCCCGACGTGGTGGCGGTGGTGGTGTCATGGGTGCAGTTCGCCACGGGGTTTGTGGCCGACCTGGACCGAATCGGTGCCGCCTGTCGTGAGCGCGGCGTGTTCTTCATCGTGGACGGCATTCAGGGCTGCGGGGTGCGACCGATCGACCTCCACGCGCTGCCCATCGACATTTTCGCCAGCGGCGCCCAGAAGTGGCAGCTCAGCCCGTGGGGCACCGGCTTCGTGTACGTGCGCCGCGAGCTGGTCACGGCCATTGATCCGATCGACGTGGGCTGGGCGTGTATGAAGTCCTCTACCGACTACACCCGTCTCACCGAGTACGACTACGACTTCTTCGACGATGCGCGGCGGTTCGAAGTCGTCACCCTGGCCTATCAGGATTTCGCCGTCGCCAATGCCTCGACCCGGATGTTGCTCGACATCGGGGTGGACGCCGTGGCCGCCCACATCGCGTCGCTCGGCACGAGGATCGTGGAGTGGGCGCAGTCGCGCCCGGATGTCCGGCTGGTCACGCCCGCCGATCCGGCACGGCGGGCCGGTGTGCTGTCGTTCGCCTCCGATTCGCTGGAGGCGATGGCCGCACGGCTGAGTACGGCGCAGGTCACGCATACCGTCCGGGAGGGCGCCATCCGCCTGTCACCCCACTGCTACAACACGATGGCCGAGGTTGAGCGAGTGCTAGATATTCTTGACAATTAGATACTAGCCTATTGGACCTTGAGTCCTAACCTGCCATTATCTATGATGGTGTCGAACTCATCCAATGGCCTTCGGGCGTCACTCGCCGACCGCAGCGTGGCGGAAGCGCTGCGGTCCTGTGCGATGTTGCTCGGATGTCCGGTCGGCTATCTAGAACGGCATCGGGTGGGGACCGTCGAACGGCTCG